>JBJOOW010000377.1:0-4282 GCA_046051095.1 Bacteroidota bacterium
GTAAAAACGGAAGTTAGACATAGCCCTTGGTATATCTACTGCGCGGGCCAGCTTTTGGGGCTTGCCGTTATCTTTACTTTCTGCTACTACGTACGCTTCAAAATTCTGCTGTATGCCATTGGCAATTTTAAGCAGCAACATCATACGTTCTTCCAGCGGGGTATTACTCCACTGGCTAAATGCAGCTTTGGCTGCAGCATACGCCAGTTGTACATCGCGCTCATCGCTATCGGGTATTAGGTTCCATACGCTGCCCGTTGCCGGTTCGTAGTTATCCAGGTAGGCACCCGATACCGGTGCTACCAGTTCGCCGTTTATGTAGTTGCTCAGTTTTTCCATAGTACAGATAATTATAAGCTACCGGTGCGGCCACCATCTACCGGCACGTTTATACCATTTATGTAACCTGCAGCCGGTGTGGCTAAAAACGCTACGGCTGCGGCTATCTCTTCGGCTTTGCCAAAGCGTTTCATCGGTATTTCGCTCAACATCTCGGCACGTACCTGCTCTTCGCTGGCACCGGTTTTTTCTACTTTGGCTTTAATAATACTTTTAAGCCGCTCGGTTTCGGTAGCGCCTGGCAGTACATTGTTTACTGTTATGCCATAGCCGCCCAACTCGTTAGCCATGGTTTTAGCCCAGTTGGCTACGGCTGCGCGTATAGTATTGCTTACACCCAGGTTAGCCAGCGGCTGCTTTACCGATGTAGAAATGATATTGATAATACGCCCGTACTTATCGGCCTTCATACCATCTACAAAAAGTTTGGTAAGGGCGTGGTTGTTCAGCACATGAGCCTCGAAGGTTTTTACAAAGTCGGCCTCTTGTGCATCTATAATTTTACCACCCGCCGGGCCACCGGTATTGTTTACCAGTATGTGGTAGGTTTTATTGGTTTTTTTTTGATGTTTTTGTGCGGCTGCCAGCACTTTCTCCCAGTTGCTGTAATCTACCGCCAGCGAGTCATGATGTTGCTCAGCTTTGCTTATAAAACTTAAATCAATTTGCCCCTGTACCAGTGCCGCTTCATCGCGGCCCACCAGGGTAATATTAGCCCCTAACTTAGCCAGCTCTATGGCTACTGCTTTACCAATGCCTTTGCTGCTACCCCCTACAAAGGCGTTTTTACCGGTCAGGTCAATATTCATTTTTATTAATTTAGAGCCGCAATTTAAAACAAAACGCCACTATGCTTACCGAACAGAAAAAGAAAATGAGTCTGGACGAGTTTATGCAATTGCCCTATGAACGTGCCGAATTGATTGATGGCGTTTTGTTTGTAAATGAGCCATCGCCTACCTATGGGCATCAGCAGGTTGAATTGGAAATTTTAACTGCAATAAAAAACTACACTAATAAGGCGCAAAACGGCAAAGTGTTAATGGCACCGCTGGATGTGTTTTTAGGCGAGCAATGTGTTCAGCCAGATATTCTTTTTGTGGTTAACGAAAGGATAGCGATTATAGAAAATGATGGGTTACACCAGGCGCCGGATGTTGTGTTTGAGATTGTATCTTTCTCAAATGTTTACCGCGACACTAAAGAAAAATTTGACTTGTATGAACGCTATGGCGTAAAGGAATATTTTATTGTATTTCCCGATGATAAAACAGTGTTTAAATACTCTTTGATTAATGGCGAATATGAAGAGCAATACCGCAAAGTTGCCAGTATTCAATCGGATATTATAGGCTGCGAATTCAACTTTTAAAACTAATTTATATGGCAATTACCCGACCTTTTAACTTTAAGAAATGGATTGATGAACACCGCCACCTGCTTAAACCACCTGTAATGAACCAGGTAGTTTACAAAGGCAACGACGACTTTATAGTAATGGTAGTAGGCGGGCCCAACAAGCGAAAAGATTTTCACTACAACGAAACCGAAGAGTTCTTCTACCAACTGGAAGGCGATATGCTATTGAAGATTGTAGAGGATGGCAAAATTGTAGATATACCCATTAAAGAGGGCGATATATTTTTGTTGCCCGCTGGTACACCACACTCGCCGCGCCGGTTTGAAAACACCGTTGGCCTGGTAATGGAAGTAACCCGCCCTAAAGAGGTGCTGGATGGTTTTCAGTGGTATTGCGAAAACTGCGGCACCAAACTATACGAAGAAAAAATGCGCGTAGACGATATTGTAAACGACCTGCCCGGTGTAATGGAGAAATTTTATAATAACAAAGAATTATGCACTTGTAAAAATTGCGGTACGGTAATGGAGAAACCATAATACAACCCCTAAATCCCCTAAAGGGGACTTAAATACAAACAGCCATGATTTTCATGGCTGTTTGTATTTTGTATAGGGCTGTTAAAGTCCTTCCCTTTAGGGAAGGATTTAGGAAGGGCTATTAAAACACCGCCCTGGCTATTTCAATAGTGGCCTCACTGCGGCTCATGGTGTAGTAGTGCAGGCACGGTACGCCGGCAGCTTTCAACTCTTTACTTTGTTGTATGGCCCATTCTATACCTACACGTTTAACTGCTTTATCGTCTTTGCAGTTTTCTACTTCATCGGCTAATGCCTCTGGTATATCTATATGAAAAATGCGGCTAAGGCTCGAAAGCTGTGCCTTTTGGGCAATAGGTTTAATGCCCGGTATAATAGGTATGTTAATACCTGCTGCACGGCATTTATCTACAAATGCAAAGTACTTGCTGTTGTCAAAAAACATCTGTGTAACAATGTAATCGGCACCGCAGTCAACTTTATGTTTCAGCCATTTCAGGTCGGTATTCAGGTTAGGGGCTTCAAAGTGCTTCTCGGGGTAAGCGGCTACACCTATGCAGAAGTTAGTCTTTAACTCATTCTCTGTTTCCTCGTGTAAAAACTTGCCTTTGTTCATACGCGCTACCTGGTGTACCAGGTCGCTGGCATACTTATACGCCGAAGGTTTGGCCCCCTGCTTAGGGTTTTTATCGGCATCGCCCTGTAGCAACAGTACGTTGTTTATACCCAGGTAGTGCAGGGTAAACAGCGCATCTTCGGTCTCTTCGGGTGTAAAACCACCGCACACTAAATGCGGTACGGCGTCTACATTAAAGCGGCCTTTAAGCGCTGCGCAGATACCCACCGTGCCGGGGCGTTTGCGCAGTGGCACTTCTTCAATTAAACCATCGGCACGCTTTTTATAAATTATCTCCTCGCGGTGGTAAGTTACATCTATAAACGGTGGCTTAAACTCCATTAGTGGCTCTATCACCTTTATCAAATCATCAATGGTTTTACCCTTTTGCGGGGGTAATACCTCTATAGAAAATAAGGTTTTGCCATTGGCCTGGGCTATATGTTCGGTTACTTTCATCGGGGTGCGAATGTAAGCAACACATTTTAATTATAGGCAAACCTGTTTATATTTGCCCCGCTCTTTGATTGATTGCTTATCAAGAAAGACTGAGGGACAGGCCCGATGAAGTCTTGACAACCACTCCCCCCAATGGGAAAAGGTGCCAATTCCTGAAGATAAGAGAACCAAATTCTCCCTTCTGCAACCTATACCTTTCTTGATACCCAATTAAATCAAAGCCATTGTTGATGTATAAAACTGTATATGAGTAATACCAAATCGAAATTTGAGCAGGAGATTGAGAAAAGAATTTTAGTGCTGGATGGTGCCATGGGTACCATGATACAACGCTATACACTTACCGAAGAGGATTTTCGCGCCGAGCGGTTCAAGAACCATCCGCACGACCTGCGTGGTAACAACGATTTGCTGAGCATTACCCAGCCGCAGATAATTAAAGAAATACACGCCCAATATTTAGAGGCCGGTGCCGATATAATAGAAACTAACACGTTCTCATCTACCACTATTGCCCAGGCCGATTATAAACTGGAGCATTTGGCGTATGAGCTAAACTACGAGTCGGCTAAAATTGCCAAAGAAGTAGCCGAAGAGTATACTAAAAAGAACCCCGCCAAGCCGCGCTTTGTGGCAGGTGCTTTTGGCCCTACCAACCGTACGGCCTCCATATCGCCCGATGTAAATAACCCGGGCTACCGTGCCATTACTTTCGATGAGCTGGTTACAGCCTACTCGGAACAGGCCCGCGGCCTGATAGACGGCGGCTGCGACTGGCTGTTGGTAGAAACCGTGTTCGATACCCTGAACTGTAAAGCAGCTTTGTTTGCTATTACACAGGT
Organism: Bacteroidota bacterium; assembly: GCA_046051095.1. Classification (GTDB taxonomy): domain Bacteria; phylum Bacteroidota; class Bacteroidia; order Chitinophagales; family LD1; genus Bog-950. The sequence goes on from JBJOOW010000377.1 coordinate 4,156, forward strand.
GCAAAAAGAGAAAGGCACTAACCTGCCCGTATCGGTTTCGGGTACTATTACCGATGCAAGCGGCCGTACCCTTAGCGGACAAACTACCGAGGCTTTCTGGGTGTCGGTTAAACATGCCAACCTTACT
>JBJOOW010000378.1:0-12300 GCA_046051095.1 Bacteroidota bacterium
TTAGAGATGTAGTAAAGCAAAAGAGCCCCTGTTAAGGGGCTCTTTTGCTTTATTATTCGGGCTTGAATTAGTCTTCGAAACCTTCGGCGAAATCGCTAGGCGGTGCTGCGTTAACCACCGAGTCTGAATTACCTTCATCACTCTTACGGTTGTTTTTTGCTTCCAGGCTTAGTGTAGCATGTGGCACTATACGAAGTCTTTCTTTAGGTATCAGCTTACCTGTTACGCGGCAAATGCCGTATGTTTTGTTTTCTATACGTACCAGTGCAAGTTCCAGGTTACGGATGTATTGGTGCTGGCGCGAAATCTGATTCATCAGATATTCCATTTCTGAAGTATCGGTACCTTCTTCCATGTTCCATGCTTTATTACCAGCCTGGCTTTCGGTATGGTTATCCAATGCTTCTTTCAGGTTTTTCAGCTCTTCGCGGGCTGCGGTTAACTTACCTTCAATAAGTTCCTTAAATTCTTTCAATTCCTTATCACTGTAGCGCAGATTCAGTTCTTCTTTCATATTTGCTCGTTTTACCGGAGTTGGTTCAGGCACCGGCTTGGCCTGGGTTTTATAAAGTTGTTTTACGGGTTTTACGTCGGCTTTAATAATTCGTTTCAGGTCGTCGGCGTTGCTTGCGGCCTTTTTATCAACAGCGCGTTTAGGCTCTGGTTTTACAACTGCTTTAGGTTGTGGTTTGGCTACCGGTTTTGCCACAGGTTTCGCAACCGGCTTGGCTGCTACTTTGGCTACAGGTTTTGCAGCTGGCTTGGCAACAGGTTTTTTGGCAACAGGCTTGGCTTTAGGGGCTACTTTTTTGGCTGCTTTAGGGGCAGGTTTAGCTACCGCTTTTTTGTTTGTTGCTGGTTTAGCTTTAACCGCTTTTTTAGCTACAGGTTTAGCCTTTTTTGCCACAGGTTTTACAGCTTTTTTAGCCGGAGGAGTTGCTTTTTTAGCTGGCTTGGCTGCTTTTTTGGCAGCTGGTTTGCTGTTTGCCTTTGCGGGTTTAGCCGCCTTCTTGTTGTCTTTCCCTTTTGACTTTGCCATGTTTAAAAATTTAGCCGCGAATTTAACCAAATTGTTTATTGTCGCCATTAGTGAATGAATTACGAAGCGGCAAAAGTAATAAAGCAATTCATAGTACATAAACATTCAATGTGCCATTGGCAAAGGGCTTGCGGTTTGTGGATAATGGGTTGAGATCTGCGCTATTTGAGTGCAGTTGCTCATCTGTACCCGATATTATCAGATAGTATGTTACAACGCTTTTTTAGGTTAGCGGCATCCTTACTCCACTCAAAAAATATATTATACTTGTAGGATAATACTACTTGTTATATGAAACTTAGCTTTACACTGGCAATTACGCTGTTATTCAGCGCTTTTGTATTAACCACCAATGCGCAGGATGCGATTCCGCGTTTTCAGAAACACGAGGTACAGGAAGGCGAAACGGCCACCTCTATAGCCAAATCGTTTAATGTTGATTTACAAAGCTTTTGCCTGCTGAACGATTTTCCGGAAAGTGTAACGCTTACCGAAGGGCAGATAGTACTTATCCGCCAGCTTGAACCAGGCGAAATGGAAGTACAGGAAAACCTGCCAGCCAAAAAGGAACGTAAAATAGTGCGCACCGATGATGCGATCTCATACGAGAAGCCGGCTGAAAAGACAACCGAAAGCAAACCTGCGGCTAAACCTGCCGAGGCAAAATCTACTGCTAAGCCAGCTGCTAGTGAAGAAAAAGCAATTGTAAAGAAAGAAACAGCCCCTGTTGCTAAATCTGCTCCTGTAGAATCGGCACCAGCTAAAACGGCATTTGTAGATGAAAAGCCGGGCATTACGCCGGCATCTACCAAGGCAGTAGAGATTGGCCCGGGCGGTACAAAATATAATGTAACCAAAGGCGAGTACCACGTAGTAGCCAAAGGCCAGACTTTTTTCCGTATAGCGCTTATATACGGCTTAACCGTAGAGGAGTTGAAAGAGATAAACGGACTTACCAGCACTACTGTAGAAATTGGCCAAAGGCTGAAAGTACGTAAGTAATTAAATGTACTTGTAGCTTATGGCGGCTAACCATTTAAAGTGGTATACCCAAACACTTAGCTCGTACCTTACCAAAGAGGAGATACAACAGGTGATGCAAAAAAGCAACTGGAAAGCGGCTTTTGAAATACTGCACACCTGGGCCTGGATAGCTTTTGCGTTTGCATTGGTTGGCTTGTGGCCCAACCCATTTACCATTATTATATCGCTGTTTATATTAGGAGGCAAACAACTGGCTTGTGCTATTATTCTGCACGATTGTTCGCACGAATCTATGTTTACATCGCGTAAGGTAAACAGGTTTATTGGTAACTGGTTTGGGGCCTACCCTATAATGCACGATGTAGATAAATACCGCCCTTACCATATACAGCACCATATACATACCGGGCTTGATGATGACCCCGACCGTCCTTTAACTACAGGCTACCCAACTTCTCGTATAAGCATGGTACGTAAATTTCTGCGCGATTTTTTCGGGCCTACCGGTATAAAAAGCAATGTGGCTGTACTGCTAATGCAAATGGGAGTTTTAAAGTACTCTCTAAACGGCAAAGCCGAGAAGGCGCCGATGGCGGGCAAAAGTGCCGGTGAGTTAATAGCCACCGCTGCCCGTAACCTGGCTGGCCCTCTAGCCGCCAACCTTATTATTTTTTTAATACTGCTGGCATTTGGCAAGCCTTGGTTGTATCTGCTATGGCCGGCTGCTATGTTAACCACCAATAACTTTAGTCTGCGGGTACGCAGCATGGCCGAGCATAGCATGGTAGATGACCGAACCGACCCGCATAAAAACACCCGCACTACCTACGCTAATTTTATTGAGCGGATATTGTTTGCTCCGCACCATGTAAATTACCATGCCGAGCACCATTTGTGCATGGGGGCACCCAGCTACAATTTGCCATACATGCATAAGTTGCTGTTGCAAAAGGGGTACTACAACAATGGGGCTTTAGAGGGGAACTATCTTACCATTGTTAAGCGAGCTATTGTAAATCCGCCGTTGGCTTAACCCTCTATGAATTATACTTTTTTAAGTTCTTTTTAAGTAGCGTAACGCCCTTTTGTGTTACCGAAAGGTTTACATTCGGTTTCTCAAACATTATTACAATGAAAAAAGGTATCGCTGCCATTATGCTGTTGCTGTGCGTTCATGTTCAGGCGCAGTTTGTCAACCAACTTGTTTTTAAACGTCAGTTTACTGCCCACGAAATAGATTCGGTATTAACCGCAGCAGTGGGTATTAGTGGCATATTTCCTATAAGCTATGGTGCCAAAGCGTACAAGGTAATTTACAATACGGTGGCGGCCGACAGCACCCCTACTACGGCATCGGGTTTATTAATAGTGCCGGTAGGCGCGCCATGTAAAGTACCTATGTTAAGCTATCAGCATGGTACGGTTACTAAAAAAAGCGATGTGCCTTCGCGTTTTCAGGGCGAGTGGTTTATTGCTCTGGTAGGTGCAGGTAAAGGCATAGTTACATTAATGCCCGATTATTTGGGGCTGGGCGATGGCCCCGGCATGCACCCTTACCAACACCGTATGAGCGAAGCCACAAGTGTGGTAGATTTGCTACGCGCGGCACGCGAGGTGGTAGATACACTTGGCGCACCGGTAAACGAGCAGTTGTTTTTGTTTGGCTATTCGCAGGGTGGGCATGCTACAATGGCCGCACACCAGCTATTGCAGGAGAAGTTTGATAACACGATGCACGTAACAGCATCGGCACCTATGTCGGGCGCGTACGATATGAGTGGTGTAATGGCCGATGTAATGTCATCGGATAGTACCTACCCATCGCCTTACTATCTGCCATATCTTATAGAAGGATTTAATTCTGTTTACCACCTGTACACTAACCCTGCAGATATTTATGTAGCACCCTACGATACGTTACTGCCACCGTTGTTTGATGGTACCCGCTCGGGCGGATATATAGATAACCGTATGCCCGATGTGCCAAAACTGGTAATGCAGCCATACCAGATGGATTCGTTTATTAACTACCCACAAACAAATTTTTTTAGAGTAAAGCTGCGCGAGAGCGATAGTTATAATTGGATACCCAATTCGCCCGTACGTATGTTTTACTGCCGTGGCGACCACAGCGTGCCTTACCAGAACACTATGGTGGCTTACGAAAAATTCAGGCAGAATGGCACAGATATGAGCCTGATAGACACCATAGATGTAAACCCTACACTGGATCATTACCCCTGTGCACAGTTTGCCATACTGGGGGGGGTAAACTGGTTCGATTCGCTTACCTACAAACCACTGGCACTATCTGTAAGTGCTATAGCAACTACTTCATCTACATCGCCCAATGGTTCGGCAACTGCTACACCACAACTGGGTGATTCACCCTATACCTTTGCATGGAGCAATGGCGATACTACTTCAACTATCGGCAACCTGGGGGCGGGTACTTACTATGTAACCATTACCGACCAAAGCATGTGCACACGTACCGATAGCGCCGTGATACAACTAACCAGCGGACTACAAGATGAAGTGCTGACGAATATTCGTTTATACCCTAACCCGGCACAGGGTAAGGTAACTATTGAAAACGCCAACCTACAGGATAACCTGCTTACCCCCGAAGTATACGACGCTGCGGGCCGTGCCGTAAAAACATACGCTGTACCGCAAGGGGCCGGGCTGCAACTGTATTTTGATAATGCTGCACCGGGAGTATATTTTATGCATCTTCGTTCGGCCGGTGGTAAAGAAACCTGGCGCAAAATTACACTGCTGTAAATAGCGGCAGTATAAAACAACGCATTGTGTATGCCCGAATTTAGATGGAACCCATTACTTGATACGTGGACGATGGTGGCTACTAACCGCCAGAACCGTCCGCATTTACCAAAAGATTATTGTCCGTTTTGCCCTACGCATAATAAAGACTTGCCGCAATACGATGTGCTGGCATACGGAAATGATTTTCCGGTAATGGCGCTTGATAATGTTTGGCCGGTAACACCTGTAACAAAGCCCGCCAGCCCGGTATTTAAAAATGCCGAAGCCGTGGGTAAATGTGAGGTTATACTGTATTCGCCGGAGCATGATAAACAGTTGTACCAGTTAAGTGATGAGCATGTACTTAAAATAGTAAACCTGTGGGCCGAACGCTACAAGGCAATAGCACAGGATAAACGCGTTAAGTACATTTTTGAATTTGAAAACAGGGGAGAAGAAGTAGGCGTTACTATTCACCACCCGCACGGGCAGTTATATGCGTACTCGTTTATACCTTTTAAAATACGTGCCGAGCTGGATAACTGCAAAAAGTACTACAGGCAGCATAACAGCAATTTGTTTGCCGACTTAAACGCTGCCGAGAAAAAATATAAAAAGCGTGTAGTACTGGATAATAAAAGCTTTGTAGCCTACATACCTTATTTTACCGATTATCCGTTTGGAGTATTTGTAGTAAACAAAAAACTTAAAGGCAACGTAACGCAGTTTACAGCAGCAGAAAAGAAAGATCTGGCATTAATGCTGAAACAACTTACTGCAGCATTTGATAAGATATACGACCGGCAATTTCCGTACATGATGTGCCTGCATCAAACACCCGTAAATGAAAAAAAGTATTCCGATGCCGGCGATTATTATGCATTTCATATAGAATTTTACCCGCCACTACGGGCCAAGGATAAAATTAAATGGTATGCCGGTAGCGAAATGGGGGCTGGCGCTGCCGCTAATCCGCTTGATGTTGATGAATGCGCTGCTATACTGCGCAACAAAATAAAGCTATGACCAAAAAATACTTTGCCCCGGGCCGTGTAAACCTGATAGGCGAACACCTGGATTATAATGGCGGGCTGGTGTTGCCGGCTGCTATTACATTGGGGGTTACAGCTACGCTAACCCCGCTTGGTGGTAACGAAATTGTACTTCGTTCTGCCTCGCATAGTTTTAGTAAAAAAATAAACCTGGATGATGAAATAGTGTTTGACCCGGCAAACGACTGGACTAACTACCCACTTGGTGTTATTGCACAGCTGCGTAAAGAGGGACACGCTATACCTGCCTGCGAAATTGTGTTTGAAACTACCCTGCCCCAAGGCTCCGGCCTGTCATCATCGGCGGCGGTAGAGGTGTTAACCGGGTATGCCCTGTTGGCACAAAGCGAAAGCAAAATAGACCTGGTGTGGCTGGCAAATTTTTGCAAGCAGGTAGAGAATGAGTTTATAGGTGTAAAGTGCGGTATCATGGATCAATACTCGGTAGCGTTGGGGCTAAAGGACCATGCCATGCTGCTGGATTGCGCAGCACTGCGCCATAAGTATATACCTATAGAGTTGGGCGATTACAGTTTGCTTATACTGGATAGTAAAAAACCGCGTTCGCTTATAGAAAGTAAATACAACGAACGTAAAGCCCAGTGCGAAGAAGCATTAAGACAAATACAAGCGGCAAAACACGAAGTGCAGCATTTGGCTGATGCCGAAATGTACTGGCTGGATGTATTAACCGATGAAGTGTTACATAAACGTGCACGCCATGTAATAACCGAAAACCTACGCGTAAAAGAAGCAGCGAAAGTATTGCAGGTTAACGACCTGAGTACCTTCGGCAGATTGATGAATGCTTCGCATGCTTCGCTAAAAAACGATTACGAAGTTACCGGTTTAGAAATGGACACCCTGGCCGAAACTGCCCAGCAGGTAAAAGGCTGCCTGGGTGCGCGTATAACAGGTGCAGGCTTTGGTGGTTGTGCCATAGCTATTGTTCACAAAACAGCCATTGGCGAGTTTAAAAATACAGTAGGTTATAAATACCATGCTGTTACAGGGCTTAACTGCGAGATATACGAAGCGCAGATTGGTAACGGAGTAAGTGCACTATAATTACAGATACTAATTAGAAACAAAAAGCCCCGTCAACACGGTTGACGGGGCTTTTATATAAAAAACGCTGAGCTTTTAGTTTCTGCGTGAATGGGTACGGTTAATTTTGCCGTAGTTATACCTTCCGTGTTTTTTAGGACGGAATTTTAAACGAGATGAAGATGATGATTCGCTGCTGCTGCTTGCCTCGCGCTCGGTAGTTTTTTCGGTACGTACTTTAGCAGCATTTGCCAGTTTGTTTTCCTGCATTTTATTTTCGCCGGTATAAATATCTACTGGTGGAAAATAATAGGCATCTGCCTGCTGTTTGTTTTGATCTACAGCAACCAATGGCACCAACACATCTACCTGGTTGGTTGTATTGTTGTTTATTTCGGTTGGTACAAAAACAGGTTCGGTAACTTTTGCAAGTTGCTGTGGTGCAGCAGGTGTTTCTTTAGCAGTTTTTGCTACAACACTGCGTTTTGCAGGTTGTGCTTTTTGCACTGGTAATGCCGCGATTGTTTTAGGCGTTTCAATAGCAGTAACAATAGGCTGCTCTGCAACAGGTGTTGTTATTTCGGTAGGTTGCGATACGTTAGCTGCTGTAGTTAGTTGTTGGTTGTTATTGGTGTTTACCATGTATGCTGTAACCAACGATGCGCCAATAACCATTACACCTACCAGCATTGCTGCAACGCTACGTTGCGGTACAGGTGTACCTGCAGCCGGTGTTGCAACTGCTTCGGCAGCATCCAAATCGGCGGCTATTCGGTTCCACATTCCAAAAGGTGGTTCAACCGCGGCCTCATTCATCATCTGCTCTATATTCCTATCAAAATTTTTTATGTTCTGGTCCATGCTTTCTCGTTTACTTCAATAAATGGGTTTTTGTTTCAGTTCTTCCTCAGATTCTCTATCCGTTTTGCATGTGTCCTCTCGTATCTGCACTTTCCGAAATCATTTTTTGCAGCAGGTAGCGCGCCCGTGCCAGCTGCGATTTGGAAGTGCCTTCTGATATGCCCATCATGTCGCCAATTTCTTTATGCGAAAAACCTTCAACTACATACAGGTTAAATACCGTACGGTAGCCATCGCTTAGTTTCTGTATCATGCGCATTATGTCGGCATGTTTAAGGTTTTCCAATGCGTTTACATCGTAGTATTCGTATGCCTTGGCTTCCGAGTCGTGTAGTGCATACAGGTTTACCTGTTTGCGGTAATGTTCAATAGCAGTATTTACAAATATGCGGCGTACCCATCCTTCGAAAGAGCCTTCGCCACGAAATTTTTCGATGTTGCGGAACACTTTTACAAATCCTTCCTGCAGCAGGTCTTGTGCCGAGTTGTACTCGTTGGCATAGCGCAGGCATACAGCAAACATTTTTGCCGAAAACATGTTGTACAGCATTTGCTGGTACCTACGGTCGCCGCGTGCACATCCTTCGCGGATTTGCTCTTCGGTATGGCCCTGAAAAACAACAGAACTCATGCGTATAGTTTTAAGTTAGGGGTTAATCTAAAATACTGTTTTTTCTTCCAATCCTATTAATCAGACGCTTATTTTTTGCAAATGGTTGGCAAACAGGTCGAAACTTTTTTTGCGGTGGCTATAGCTGTTTTTCTCCTCCAGGCTCATTTCGGCGTAGACTTTATCGGCCCCGGCCGGTTTAAAAATGGGGTCGTAGCCAAAACCTTCGCCGCCTTTTCGTTCGGTTAGTATTTCGCCTTCTGTAACACCCTCAAACTGAACGTATTTACCAGCATTGTAGTATGTAATTACCGTTTTAAAGCGGGCTTTTCGGTTGCTTTGCCCCTCCATTTTGCCTAAAACCTTTGTTACGTTATCCTCGAAAGTGGCATCGGGGCCGGCATACCGGGCAGAATATACCCCCGGTTCACCATTAAGAGCGTCAATAATCAGGCCTGTATCTTCGGCAAAGCAGGGGGTATTATACATGCGCGACAGGTATTCAGCCTTCTCTAACGAATTTTCCTCTATGGTTTCGTGTGTTTCGGGCAATTCGCCGGTAAAGCCAATATCTTTCAGGCTCACTATTTCAAGGCCCGGAAATGCTACCGATTTTATTTCGCGTAGCTTGTGTTGGTTGCTGGTAGCAAATATCAGTTTCATACCGCTAAAATATTTTAATACAGCTATTTCTGTGTGCAATGCATTTGTTTAGATTAGCACGGCCTAACAAATAACTTTAAAACCATCAAACCATGTCATTATCTAAACCCGTATCGGCTATTATGACCGTTAACCCGGTAGTAGCTACCCAGTTTCATAACTTTTCGCAGGTATTACGCCTGTTTACCGAGTTCCCGGTTCACCACCTGCCAATAGTTGATGGCAACAATAAACTGATTGGTATTATCAGCTCGAACGACTTGCCCAAAGTGTTTTTAGAACTTAGCAAGCGCACCGAAAAAGTAGCTCTGGATCTGGATGTGATAGATACTGCTATTAACCTGAAAGATATTATGACGGCTAACCCTGTAACTATTACTTCTTCGGATACTATTGGTGCTGCTGCTAAAATATTCGGCAGTGCTAAGTTTTTGGCCTTACCGGTAGTTGATAACGGCGAGCTGGTAGGTATACTATCTATAAAAGATGTAATGAGTTACCTGGCAGAGTAAGAAATACCGATTTTATTATATAACCCCGGAATTGTTTCAACACATTTCCGGGGTTTTTTATTTGCCGTTAAGGGTGCCGATTCAAAAAAGGTATCATCTTTGCAGGGTTTTATTAAAAGCAATAACCGTGTCGTTAAATTCAATAATTACAGTAACGTTTACCCTTTTTGCCATTATAGATATTGTGGGCAGTTTGCCCGCTATTATCGGCATTAAGCAATCGCACAAAAATTTCAGTCCGGTAATAGCCACGCTTTCGGCGGGGGCGCTAATGGTTTTCTTTTTGCTTACCGGCGAAACCTTTTTGCGTTTAGTGGGAGTAGATGTACGCTCGTTTGCGCTGGCAGGCTCTATTGTAATTTTTATAATAGCCATGGAGATGATACTGGGTGTAAACCTGTTTAAAACAAGTACCGACGATGCACATGCCGGCAACCTGGTACCAGTGGCATTTCCGCTTATTGCCGGTTCGGGTACGCTTACTACTATTATTTCGCTGCGTTCGGTTTACTCGGTTACCGAAATACTGATAGGGGTACTGATAAATTTAATTATAGTATTTATAGTGCTGCGAAGTATGAACCTGATAGAAGACCGAATTGGCAAAACCGGGCTGGCAGCTATTAAGAAATTTTTTGGTGTAATACTGTTGGCTATAGCCATTAAAATTTTTAGCACCTACATTAAGATATAGAGGGCATTGCCCGTATAATTTATGAAGAAGAATAACGTGAAGTTTATTGTGTTGGCTGTAGCTGTACTGGCTATAGTTGCCGGCCTGGTAGTTTTTAGAAAAAGCATATTTGCCGATGCGCGTGAGCGATTAACCCAACTGATACGAGGCAAAAAAGCCGTTACCGTGCAGGGCGATACAGAAGCTATTAACAGCCGCGAGTTTTTGGAAAAGTACTTTGAACAATACGGTTACGAAACCAAGTGGAGCGATACATCGGCTACTAACAACGCTTACCGCGATATGCTGATAGGTATGTTGCAACAGGCCGATAGCCTGGGGCTTGACAGGAAAGATTACCACCAGGATTACATTCAGAAATTCGATTCGCTGTTGCATGTGCCGGGCTTTGATGTAAGTGCGTTTGAAGAAGAGAACGAGCTGATATTTACCGATGCGGCCATTTCGTTTTTATACCATGTGGCCTATGGTAAAGATATACCGCAGATTGCGTATAACGGTGTAAAGTATAATATTGACTCGGCCCGTATACTTAACGTATTTGGCGAACTAATGCAGCACCACGATTGGCAACGTACACTGGATAGTATAGAACCGAGGACTACGCAATACAACCTGCTTAAGAGTGAACTTAACCGAATGCAGGCGTTTGTATTTACTTACCCGGCATTGGATAGCATGGTTGCTGCAACTAACACCGATACGGGCAGAGTAGTAGCTATAATTAAACTGAAAGCGTTGGGCCTTGTTGCCGATACATTGAGTAACGATTCGATAACCGATGCTGGGTTTAAAGCGGCGGTTAAGGGCTTTCAACAGATGGTGGGGGGAGATACTACCGGTGTTGCAGATGCTAAAACACTAACAGCGCTTAACCTGCCGATGGCACAGCGCCTTATGCAACTTAAGCAAAGCCTTAACTATTGGCGTTGGACCGGCCGGTTGAACGAGAAAGAGTTTATACTGGTAAATATACCGGCTGCCCGCCTGCAAATTGTAAACCAGGATAGTCTGCGCGATATGAGTATGCGGGTGATAGTGGGAAAAAAGAATACGCAAACACCATCGTTTACCGCTTACATAACCCGTGTAATTACCTACCCTTACTGGACAGTGCCCATTAGCATAGCAACTAAAGAAATGCTACCTAAAATACGCAGAAGCATTGCTTACCTGGAAAACAATAACCTGCAGGTAATTAATAGCAAAGGTGCCGAGGTAGACCCTAAAAATGTTGACTGGAACCGCTACAGCGAGAAGTACTTTCCTTACACGTTGCGGCAAAGCACCGGTTGCGATAATGCATTGGGTGTTTTAAAGTTTGATCTTAACTCGCCGTATAGCGTTTACCTGCACGATACCAACCGCCGCGATTTGTTTGGTAAAAAAGACCGCTTTATGAGCCACGGCTGTGTGCGGGTAGAGAAACCGATGGAACTGGCGCAGTATGTACTTAGCAACGGGTTGGATAGTGCCACTATTGCCAACCTTAACCAGTGTGTGCGCGACCAAAAGCCAACGGAGTTTCCGTTAAAGAAGAAATTTCCGGTGCTTATATTGTACATGCCTGCCGATATAGACGAGAACATGCACCTGCGTTTTTATGCCGATGTGTATGAAGCAGAAAAGAAGATAGCTATATAGCTTTTTAAATGGATTTAAAGTGTACACCATGGCTACGAACCCAACCGAAACCTTTTTGCAAAATTTTATACAGAGTATACAACAAGGGCAGTTTATTAAGTTAACCCTTAGCGATAAGCGTAACAAGGCCGCCGAACTTAAAAATGTGTTTATAAAACCAGTGTTACTTAAACATGGCCAGAGGTTATCGTTTGTGTACAGGTACCCCACTAAAGATATTACCAAAAACTACGACACTGCCGAGGCTGGATTATTGGTAAAAGCTTTGCTGGAGCAGGAGTTTTATAAAGCCGATATGTTTACAGCCGCTGCCGACCAACACCTGGCTATAGATAAAACCGGTAATGCCATTGTAAAGCATAAGCCCGCTACACTATCGGTACCGGTTGCTGCTACACACGACCATCAGAAGAAACGTACTATAG
>JBJOOW010000379.1:0-3497 GCA_046051095.1 Bacteroidota bacterium
GTATTTATTACGCTGGCATGTATGGTATAGATGAAAGGCACATTGAAGATATTGTGAAAGAGAAGAAGAAGGCCGAAAAGAAGAAAAAATAGCAAGAGGTAATTTGTTTTGCATTTCCATCCTTTTTCTATTTTTATTCTGTTCACGCAAAAAACAAGTAAACAAATGAAAAAGAATGTACTACTGCTGGCGGCACTTGTATGCATGGTTGCCCTGCAAGCGCAAGACCCTCACAAAGTATTTAGCAGCACCACCATTGGTTGGTTTGGTCTCGATTTTCGCAACGCTAAAATGATTGGCTTTGGCGATGAGAGCCCGCATAAAATTAAAGACGAATACTTTAAAGCCTGGGGCGATGTAACCGTTGACCTTGACCTTGCCAAAGTGTTTAAAAAGAACTCGGCGTTTAAAGACCCGGGCGGCCTGCTTAAGCTTAACCTGGCCCGCGAAACAGGTAACATGAAAGCCGATGAGGCAGTTGAATTTAACCGCGAAAAAATTGACGAGATAACACAAACTATACCTACCGGCCTTAAAAAAGATGGCCTGGGCGTATCGTTTATTGTAGAAAGCTTTAATAAAACTACCGGCCTGGCTACTGTACACGTAACCTTTATAGATATAGCTACCCACAAGGTGCTATGGACCAAAAAGCTTACCGGCAAAGCCAGTGGCGGCGATCCTAAAAAAGCATGGACCTCGGCCCTTAAAGACATATTTAACCAGATTGAAAAGAAAGAGTTCGACAACTGGAGAAAAGAGGCTAATTACTAATAGCCCTATAAACATCCTAAGTTTCTAAAACTTCGGATGTTTCATAAACAAGAAAGCCCGCTCGAAGAGCGGGCTTTCTTGTTTATATAAATAGCTATTATGTTTTCTGCTTCTTCTTCCGCGCTGCCGGGAACAATACATTGTTTAATATAAGCCTGTAACCCGGCGAGTTGGGGTGCAGGTCCAGGTTGGTTGGTGGGTCGCCTACTAAGTGCTGGTAGTCCTCAGGGTCGTGGCCGCTGTACCAGCTCCATAGCCCTTTGCCGTATTCGCCGTGTATGTAGCGCGCCTCGTTAGCCGATTTGTTTTGCCCCATAACCAGCACATTGCTTTTTATAAAGCTTTTGTTGAAGGCTGTGGTTTGTCCTAAAAAGCCTTTAATGGTTTTAGTATGGTTTTGGCAAAGCATGGTAGGCACAGGGTCCCACTTGGCGCTAAAATCAAACAGCGTAAAATAGTCAAGGTCTTTAGGTACGGTACGGTAAGTGGTTACATCTATATCGCTGTATTCGTACTCGTACGGGTTGGTGCGCAGGTGGTAATTTTCGAATGCAAAACAGTTGTTGTAGTTAAGTTTAGATTGTGCGGCAGGGTCCTGGGGGTCGCCATCGTACATTACATCGCATATATCTACCCCATCTGCCGATAGGGCAATGTCGTAGCTATCGGTAGCGCTGCACATGGCAAACATAAAGCCGCCGCCAAAAACAAAATCGCGTATGTTTTTAGCCACGGCCAGTTTCATTTGCGATACTTTGGCAAAGCCACGGCGCTTGGCGGTAGCCTCGTGCATAGCCTGGTCTTCGCGGTACCATTGTGCCTGCCCATAGCTGCCATAAAACTTACCATACTGGCCAGTAAAATCCTCGTGGTGCAGGTGTAGCCAATCATACAACAATAGTTTGCCATCCAATACTTCATCATCGTATACTACATCGTAAGGTATTTCGGCGTATTTTAGTACCAGGGTTACGGCATCATCCCACGGTAGTTTATTTTTAGGCGAGTATACAGCCACCTTGGGGGCTTTCTCCAGCTTCATTACCTCCATGTTCTTTTCGGGGTCGGCTATATCGGCCAGTATAGCGTTGTATTGCCCGGCAGCTATTACCTCAAAACTTACACCGCGTATTTTGCATTCGCTTTCTATAGCACCGGCATAAGGCACGGCAAAACTACCGCCGCGGTAGTTCAGTAACCAGTCTACCGTTACGTTTTGTTTAAGTACCCAGTAAGCAATGCCATAGGCTTTCAGGTGGTTGGCCTGGCTTTGGTCCATAGGTATCAGTATCTGCGATGCAAATGATGCTACCGAAATAGTTAGCAATAAAAAGAATGACAGGATTTTTTTCATAAACATGTACGTAACGTAAAGTTGCGGCAAAAAGTTTGAATTACCGCTGTTGGTGTGCTTTTTTAGAAGTTTTATGCTAACCACAGTAGTTGTTGTTAGCTAATAATGTAGATAATATTGACAGCCCCATCGGTATAAAATGACTTAACTTCACCAAACGAAATTATATTAATAAGCGTTTGATATATACATGAAGGGGATGAAGAATTTTGGGTTGATTGCCTGCCTGTTTTGTATGCAACTGTGGGTTGCTGCGCAAACCAATATAAGCGGTGTGGTAAATAAGTATGCTGCTGTTACCGACGTAAATTTCTGTACCAATATTATTACCTGTAGTACTGTGGCTGGCTTTAGCGTTGGGCAAAAAGTAATGCTGATACAAATGAAAGGTGCCGAAATTGACAATCAGAATAACCAGGCATTTGGCAGCGTACTAAACTACAAAGGTGCGGGCAACTACGAGATAAACGAGATTAAACTGATTACCGGTAACAATATTGAGTTTAAGTATGCCATTATGCGCGATTACCAGCCCGATGGTTTGCAGATAGTATCGCTGGAAGAATATATCGACGCCGTTGTGAATGCACCGCTTACAGCGCCTGCATGGGATGGTAGCACAGGTGGTGTGCTTTTGGTTAAAGCCAACACGCTTACATTAAGCGATTCGATTACGGTAAAAGGGAAAGGTTTTCGCGGGGCTATAAAGCAAAACGATAGTTCGCCGCAGGCATGCTACAACAACGGTACCGGTGGCTCTACCGATTATTACTGTTCTACCGTTTATTGCGGTGCGCCCAAGGGCGAGGGCATAGGCATATTTGCCGGTAATAATTATGGGCGTGGACGTAACGCTAACGGCGGTGGTGGCGGTAATGACCACAACACCGGTGGTGGTGGCGGCGGTAATTATGGTACCGGTGGCAGGGGAGGAATACGCTCTAATGTATCTAACTTTTCGTGCCCCGGGCCGGGCCCGGGTGTTGGCGGGTTAGCACTCGATTATTCGGCGGCAGCTAACCGTATATTTATGGGCGGTGGCGGCGGTGCCGGCGATGGCAACAACAACGAGCTTACCAGTGGTGCCAATGGCGGTGGCATAGTAATTATTATGGCCGGTACACTAATTGGCAACAACCAGAAAATAAATGCCCGTGGCAATAAGGTAGATACCATGGCCCGCAGCGATGGTGCCGGTGGTGGTGGTGCCGGTGGTACCGTGCTTTTGTATGTAGATAATTTTACCGGCAACGTACGGGTAGATGTAGCCGGTGGCGATGGCGGTATACTGGATAACGGCGGTAGTACAGGTACCAATGCATTTTGTATGGGCCCCGGTGGTGGCGGAGCCGGTGGTGCGCTATGGGTT
>JBJOOW010000380.1:0-4381 GCA_046051095.1 Bacteroidota bacterium
CCCACCGGGACAGCACGGCCAGTCTAAAAAAAGAAAAACAGCTTCGGAATATGCTGTGCAGTTAGCTGAAAAGCAAAAAGCAAAGTATACTTACGGTTTGTTGGAGCGCCAGTTCCGTAACCTGTTCGAAAAAGCTTCGAGCAAAAAAGGTGTAACCGGCGACAACATGTTCAAACTACTTGAAGCAAGGTTAGATAACACTATCTACCGTCTTGGTTTTGCAGCTTCACGTGCCCAGGCCCGTCAGCTGGTTATTCACAAACACATCTCGGTTAACGGCCAAATAGTTAACGTACCTTCTTACACCCTTAAACCGGGCGATAAAGTTGGTTTACGCGAGCGTTCTAAAAACCTGACCGTAGTACAAGATTCTCTGGCCAAGAAAGGCAAAAAATTCAACTGGCTGGTACTTGATGAGAAAGCTGTTGAAGGTACCTTTGTTGAGTTTCCGGAAAGAGACCAGATACCAGAAAACATCAACGAGCAGTTGATAGTTGAGTTGTACTCTAAATAATAAGCACTAGCCTGGCAACAGGCTACTGCCGTTTTGGGTAAGCCATTTTTCATAATATAAAATTCAAAATAAACTATGTCACTACTAACCTTTCAAAAGCCCGACAAAATCACTTTACAGAAAGCTACCGATTTTGAAGGAACTTTTGAATTCAAACCCCTTGAGCCGGGTTTCGGTGTTACTGTAGGTAACGCACTAAGAAGAGTGCTTCTTTCATCGCTTGAAGGTTATGCCATCAGCGGTATCAAAATCACCGGAGTTGACCACGAGTTTTCTACTATTAAAGGTGTACTGGAAGATGTTACCGAGATAGTACTTAACCTTAAGCAGGTTCGTTTGAAAAAAGTAATGGACGACGAAAATGCTGCTGAGAAAATATACATAGCTTTAAAAAACACTAACGCTTTTAAAGCCGAGCATATAGAAAAACATACCAACGTTTACCAGGTAATGAACCCTGATTTGGTTATCTGCAATATGGAGCCAAGTGTGAACCTTGAAATTGAACTTACTATTACCAAAGGCCGTGGTTATGTACCAGCCGATGAAAACAGCAAAGAGCATGCAATTGGTTACATTCCAATCGATGCTATCTACACTCCTATCAAGAATGTAAAATACGCCGTTGAGCCTTTCCGCGTTGAGCAACGTGTTGACTTCGAAAAACTGGTACTTGAAGTATCTACCGATGGTACCGTACACCCGGAAGAAGCAGTTAAAGAAGCTTCACGCATACTTATCCAGCACCTAATGCTGATTACCGATGAACACATCAGCTTTGATAGCCCAGCTGCAGCAGAAACTGAAATGGTTGACGAACATGTATTACACATGCGTAAATTATTGAAGACTCCTCTGGAAGATCTTGATCTTTCGGTACGTGCTTTCAACTGCTTAAAAGCAGCCAAAATAAACTCTCTGGAAGAGCTGGTACAGTTCAACACCAACGACCTATTGAAGTTCCGTAACTTCGGTAAAAAATCGTTAGTTGAAATCGAAGCTTTGTTGATAGAGAAAGGTCTTGGCTTTGGTATGGATCTTGCCAAATACAAACTAGACGAGCAATAAGAAACAGATTATTAGATAGTATAACAGAAAAGTAAATACAGTAAAAGCAAAGTCATGAGACACGGAGATAAAGTAAATAACTTAGGAAGAAAAACAGCTCACCGCCATGCATTGATGATGAACTTAGGTGTGGCCCTTATCACACATAAGCGCATTTTTACAACCCTGGCTAAAGCTAAGGCGCTAAGAGGCTATATAGAGCCAATGATTACCCGCAGCAAAGAGAACACCACTCACAACCGCCGTTTGGTATTCAGCGTATTGGAAGATAAAGGTGCTGTAACCGAGTTATTTAACGTGGTTGGCCCTAAAGTAGGCGATCGCCCGGGTGGTTATACCCGCGTTATCAAAACCGGTTTCCGTGCAGGCGATGCTGCTGAAATGGCTTTGATTGAGCTGGTAGACTTTAACGAAAGCTATACTCAGAACAAAAACACAGCTAAAGCTGCTGAGCCTAAGAAGAAAACCCGTCGTTCGGGTGGTGCAAAAAAATCAGCTGCGAAAAAGAAAGCTACCGACGAAGGCGCGTCTGAAGAATAATTCAGGATACCTTAATAACGAACAAGCAAAAAGCCTACTGCCAAAAGCGGTAGGCTTTTTTATTTACTGCCAGGCCATAAGCCATTTGCCATAAAAACTTACATTTAGTTATTGCAACGTAACTATGAAACTGAAACAGATATTTATTGTGTTGATGGGCGTTATAACTCTGCAATGTATAGCACAGCAAAATAACCCGGTAGCTAACCCCAAAGCTGTAGTAACCGCAGGCAATGCCCGGTTTACCGTGCTAACCGAACGATTGATACGGCTTGAATATTCGCCGGATAGTGTGTTTAACGACCAGGCTACTATTACTTTTATAAACCGCAATTTACCGGTGCCGGCTTTCGAATATAAAACCGGGAATGGGAAGCTGACTATTAAAACAAGTTACCTGCTACTTACCTATACACTTAATAGTGGTAGTTTTAAAAAAAGCAACCTGCAAATTTCGTATACCGATCAGCAACATAGCTTTACCTGGCACCCCGGCCAACGTAATAAGCACAACCTTAAGGGTACCACCCGAACGTTGGATGGCACACTGGGGCAGTACAGTTTTCAAACCATGAAAAAGATAAACACCGGCGAGGGTATATTATCGCGCGATGGTTGGGTGTTGGTTGACGATAGCCAGAAACCTGTGTTTGATAATAGCGAATGGCCATGGGTACAAAACAGTAGCACAGCCGGCAATACCGATTGGTACTTGTTTGGGTACGGCCACAACTACAAAGCTGCCCTGTACGACTTTACTTCCATATCGGGTAAAATATCGCTACCACCTAAATATGCATTTGGCGTATGGTACAGTAAGTACAGTAAATACAGCGAACAGGATTTGAAAGATATTGTTGCCGGCTACGAAAAGAATAACATACCGTTGGATGTGCTGGTTATTGATATGGATTGGCATATGACAAAAACCAGCGACCCGGAGGTATTTGCCCGTTATAAACCAGAACCTGATGCCTGGACCGGTTTTACCTGGAGCAAAAAATATTTTCCGGACTATGCCGGCTTTTTAAAATGGACCAACGACAAAAACATTAAAACCTGCCTTAACCTTCACCCGGCATCGGGCGTGCAGGCACACGAAGCCGTTTATAATGCCTTTGCGCGGGCAATGAACCACGATACCACAGGCTACAAGCCTATACCTTTTGACATTACCAACAAACGGTTTGCGCAAAACTATTTCGACCTATTATTGCACCCGTACGAGAAAGCCGGAATAGACTTTTGGTGGCTGGATTGGCAACAATACAACCATACGGCTTTAAAGGGAGTTAATCCAACCTTCTACTTAAACTACATGCACTTTAGCGATATGCAGCGCCAGGGCAAGCGGCCGCTAATATTTCACCGGTATGGCGGCCTGGGTAATCAGCGCTACCAGATAGGTTTTAGCGGCGATGTAATTATTAACTGGAAATCGTTGGCGTATCAGCCATGGTTTACCGCCACAGCCGCCAATGTAGGCTTTGGCTTTTGGAGCCACGATATTGGCGGGCACATGTCGGCAATAAATGAAAAGCTAAAATTAGACCCAGAGTTGTTTACCCGATGGGTGCAATGGGGGGCCTTAAGCCCAATTTTCCGTACCCATGCAACAGCCGATCCGGAAATAGAGCGCCGTATATGGCAGTATCCTGCCCCCTATTTTAGCGCTATGAAAAGCGCTATACAGTTACGCTATAGCCTACTACCCTACATTTATACCTATAGCCGCATGGCATATGATAGCGGTATATCGCTTATCCGACCTATGTACTACCAGCATCCGGAAATTGAAGATGCTTATAAATGCCCACAACAATATTACTTTGGAGAGAATATGATTGTAGCGCCAATATGTAAGCCAATGACCAGCAAACAAACGGCGGAACAAACTATTTGGTTACCCGATGGCCAGTGGTACGATTACAGAAATAATAACATGATAGCCGGAAACCAGAAAATAACCCAAAGCTATGCACTGAACGAAATACCTGTATTTGTAAAACAGGGTAGTATTATACCACAACAACCCGCCAGGCTACATACCGATGAGCCTTTAGATACTATTATTTTATTGGTTTACACCGGTGCCAACAGCATTTTTAACTTATATGAAGATGATGGTATTAGTGATGCTTACCGGAATGGCAGTTACGCATTCTCTAAAATCAGTTTTACACAAAATAACGATGGTATGGGGCTAAGCATTAAACCCGATAACAAAGAGTTTATAGGGCAGATTAGGGAGCGGGTGTG
>JBJOOW010000381.1:0-4519 GCA_046051095.1 Bacteroidota bacterium
GTACACCGGTTCATCGATAGGCAGGCCCTGGCGCAGTAGTTTCATATGCTCTACCAGCAGGTCAAACTCTATACTATCGGGGTGATCGAAGTTTATATTCTGGCGTTCTTCCAGCGGTATAGCCGTATTGTCTTTATAGTAGCTATCCTGCGAAATAATAGTTACCTGCTCGCGCGAGAACGAACGCTTAATTTTATTTACCACAGTGGTTTTGCCCGAGCCCGAGCCTCCGGTAATTCCTATAATCAGCATATTGTTGGGTTTACGAAACCAATATACACTTTTGGTTTCGGCGGCGATAATACATAATAAAAAATACTGTACGGGCGTTTAATGGGTAGTAAAAACCCCATTAATTAAACATGCGGCCCTTATACCTTACCACCTTGTTGCTTATAGCAGCGCTTACCCACGCCGAAGGGGTTTATAAACTGGGCGATGCCGCACAGCGCAGGCTGGTAAGTATTAACCTTACGGGGGCGGTGGCCGATACAGCCTATAAAGGCGATTACTCGTCGCACTACGGGCCGTGTATGCAACTGCAATTAGCCAGCAACAGCAGCGAGGCACTAACCATTAAACTGGAGTATGGCTATAACCTGGTGCCCGACGACAGCAGCCTGCAAACCATGCTGGTAACCCAAACCCTTATAGTAAAGCTGGCACCTAAGCAAAAGAAAACCTGCCGCGTGTATGCCATGTGTACCCAGGCACACGATGGCGGGCCATCGCCACAATCGCGGTTTGAGTTACGGAACAGAACTACCGGGCACCTGCTGGAACTTGCCGAACTGCTGAACCGCAAAAGTTATCAGGGTACTACCGCGCAAAACGCCGTGTGGTGCCTTACCGACGATTACGGATTGAACACCATTTTTAGTACCGATACGGCCATGATGTTTGAACTGCGCAGGTTTATTGCCAAAGCAAAAGGCCTTACGCCCGATAAAGTATATGCCCAATACGATGAAGAAGCCGAAACAGAGCCGGTACGTACCATGCGCACCAACTACTCGGGTAGTTTTACCTATAGTTTTTCGCGGGCGGCAAAGGTTACTATTGCGCTGTACGACGAGAACAACCAGCTTAAAAAAACCTACCTGAACAACGAAGCACAAAACCCCGGCGAGCATACCTTTAACTACGCCGTAAATGGTAACGAGCTGAATGGCAAACGCCATTACATACGCCTGTACCGCGATGGGCGGTTGTACGATGAGGTAAGTATTATTCCCGATTAGGTTTCAAATCTACATACCGGCCCGCGGCCTGCAGCAGGTTGTGCTGTATGTAAAACTCCAGCATTTCTTCTACCGCCTGCTTAAAGGTGCGTTTGGGCTGGTAGCCTAAATCGCGCGTAGCGTTAGCCGATGTATAATATAAAAACGCAGCCCCGGCTTTTACCGCATCGCGGCTAAGCAGCATGGGCTGGTTAAACAGGGTAGCTTGTTTCTCGGCAAACAAGGCGGCCGCCATAGCAATACCGGTTGGCACTACCAGTTGTGGCTTACGGATGGTTTTATCAGGAAAACGCTTTTGCAACACACCGGCAATTATGCCGCACATATCTTTAAAGCTGCGGTTATCGCTATCGGGCCCGCTTAGTATGTACTGGCTACCGCTTACTGCTTTTTCCATAGCCAGCACATGGCCTTCGGCCACATCCATTACATGGGCCAACGGCATACCACCATTAAGCACTACGGGCATTTGGTTTTTGTATAGCGATAGCAGGTACATACCGGTGCCTATCAGGTAATCGTAGGGGCCAAACATGGTGCCGGGCAATACGCTTACAGCATTAAGCCCATGCTGTTGCACATATTCATCCACCAGTTCGTGCGCGGCCAGTTTGCTATCGTAATAACAAATGCCAATCTCTTTTTCCCAACCGGTGGTAGTGTAGGTGCGCTCTGTAAAATTAAGCGTAGCCTGCCGCGATACAAAGGTATGATGGCGCAGGTTTGTATTGTAAGGGTTACTGTTATCGAAATTGCCGATAGCACCCTGCGGCCAAGGGGGTGCCAGCGCATTAACGGTGCTGGTATAGCAAAGCTTTTCTACGGTAGTTGATTTGCGGATAGCCTCTAACACATTACGCGTTCCGTGTACATTTACCTGCCATTGCAGTTTCTTCTGCCGTGGGTCGAAGGTGGTAAGGCCTATCATGTGGAACACCAGATGCACACCCTTGCAGGCTGCCTCCACATCGGCAGCATTTAGCACGTTACCGGCAAAAAAATCCAGGCCCTCTATATCGGCCAGCGAATTAAGCGGCGAGCCTTTCAAATAAAACACCCGTATGTTTTGCGGCTTAATGCCCCGGCTACCTACCAGGTAATGTATTAATGCCGAACCCAGGTGGCCGCTGCCACCGGTTATCAGTATCTTTTTATCGGTAAGGGTTTGCATGTGCAACAAACATACAATTAATACCACTTTAAGTTTGACGTGGGATAACTGTTTGAGGAATTTTTTCTACTACGTTGCCTTGTATATTACATGGCATGGTTGTGGCAATTGGTATAAAGTGTAGGGTAGTATTTATTAAAGTTTAATTTTAATGCATGCATCTGGATAACGACAAGTTAAAGCAAAGCATTTTTTTAATTGCCCTTTTTGCTTTGGGCGGTTTTTTATTGTGGCTGCTATCGGGTTTTGTTAGCGCCTTTTTAGGTGCGGTAGTATTTTACATATTACTGCGTAAACCATTGTTTTACCTTACAGAGCAAAAGCGCTGGCCGGTGTGGCTGGCTGTACTGCTGCTTATGCTGGCATCGTTTGTGGTGCTTATTCTACCGGTTATACTTATATCGCTTATGCTATCGGGTAAAATTGGTTACCTGATAAACCACTATGAAGACCTGATAAAACTGGCACAACAATGGAACGGACTGGCGCAACAATACCTGGGTGTAGATTTACTTTCGGCAGAGACGGCCGGTAAGTTAACCGGACTGGCCGCAAACGTAATACCCGGCTTTTTATCGGCTACGCTGGGCGCAGTGGTAGATATATTTATACTGTACTTTGTGTTGTATTTTATGCTGGCCAGCGCGCGCACCATCGAGAATTTTGTACGCGAAAACCTGCCGTTTACCGAAGAGAACAACCAACTGCTGTTAACCGAGCTGCGCGCACAAACTATGTCGAACGCCATAGGCATACCGGTGCTGGCCGTACTACAGGCTATTACCGCATTGGTGGGGTACTATTTTCTGGGGGTAGATGAGCCGTTTTTCTGGGCGGTAGTTACAGGGCTTATGAGCATGCTACCCGTTGTAGGAACCACCATTGTATGGATACCACTGGCTATAATACAATATGCCGGCGGACAACATTGGCAGGGTATAGCACTGGCATTATACGGCGCTGTAATAATTACCAATATAGATAACGTGTTCCGGTTTGTGATGCAGAAAAAGCTGAGCGATATACACCCGCTGATTACCTTTTTCGGTGTGCTGATAGGCCTGCCGCTGTTTGGCTTTGTAGGTATAATTTTCGGCCCGCTGCTGATATCGTACTTTATATTATTGGTAAAAATTTACCGCAACGAGCATTACGAAGAGCGCGACCGGATTCTTGTATAACCTCGTTTACAGTAGCATCTATATCCGAAACCTTTACCGGTATTGTATCGCCTACTTTGTATGTAGTGCCATACGCGGGTATGTTATCTTCATACAGCGTGCCGTTGCGCTGGTAATTGTAAATAAACACCGTCCACGAGTCGTGCTTTAAATACCTGACCTCCCACTTGGTTATTACTCCGCTTACCGTGGTACACTTACTGTTTAGAAGAGTATAACAATACAGATTGTTGGCCCCGAAAAGTAACACAATGAAAATAATATGATACGCTAGGGCTGTTAAAGAGATGAGTTTATCGACCCACTTTTTATTAGGGAATTTTTTATGCAGCAAGGCCCCTGTATAAACCGACAAAACAAACGAAGCCGGTATAGCAGCAGCAAATACGGCTATAAACAATAACCATTTGCTTAAACAATGTGCCCTGAATACAACTGTCAGGCTACCTGTTAACGCAACAATAGCTATAAAAATTTTTATACGCCAGATAAGGCGAAGCCTTTTTGCTATGTGGGGTTTATGCTTTGCCATTACAAAGGTATTATCGGTACAACTGTTTTAACTACACCAACGTTAGTTGTTGCTTAAGAGAAACTCTTTCAACGCACCGTAATTAGCTTCTGTTGCTATGCTACTTTTCTGCTGTGTAAGCAGGTATTTCATGTTCTCCGGAAAATCAATAGCTACACCGGTAGCTTGCTCAACCACATTGCTGAATTTAACCGGGTGTGCGGTCTCTAGTATAAATCCTTTTTGGTTGTATTGCTCTAATGCATTAAAGGCTACGGCGCCGTGTGGGTCAAGCGTATAGTTGTAATTTTTGTATACACGTGCAATGGTGGCGGCTGTATCGGTATCGTTTACCGAGTAGCTGCTTATGAAATTTTTTATGCGCTGATGGCTGTTGCCGAATAGCTCCAGTATG
>JBJOOW010000382.1:0-2625 GCA_046051095.1 Bacteroidota bacterium
CAGAGAGGGGGAACATAACAGCAATGGATGTCATAAATGAAAATGGAAGCTAATAACGGTAGATTTAAATAGTATCTATGTCTGACAAAGACGAAATAGCTATTGGTAACCTGGATGAGCAACTGAAACGGTACGAGCTGTTGATTAAAAAACGCGAACCGGTACAGGAGCAACAGCTATCGGCATTGCTGCAAACAGCGCTGGATGCCTTTGACGAAGAGGCGGCTACCCATGCATATATACTATTAGCCAACTATCACCACAGCCTTACACTCGACCATATAAAGGCGCTTGATTATGGCCGCCTGGCCTTAGAGCAAAGCGAAGACCTGCCCGATTTTTACTGGCGCATACGCGCCCTTAATACCGCCGCCAGCAGCTACCACATGCTGCGCGATTACCCCAACGAACTTGCCTTGCTGCAACAGGCGCTGGAGTTGCTGGATAGCAGCCGCTGCCAGAGTATTGAATACTATCCGCTGCACCATGCCACCAATTATGCGTTGGGTGTAATGTATATGCAAATGGGTCTGCATACTATTGCTATACCGTATATAGACCAGGCGCTGCGCTATTGCGAGGGTATAAGCGACCGCAATACGCAGTTTAAAACAAAGCTTACGCGGGCTAACCTGCGGATGTACAAGGGCGAGTACGAGCAATCGCTAATGGGGTATATGGAGTTGTACGAGGCCTTTGTAGACCAAGGTAACACCGAGCAATGGGCAATACTAAATAACTACATAGCCATTATACACATGCAGCAGGAGCGGTACGATACTGCCGAAGCTTTTATACGCGAGGCGGTACGCATACGCGAAGCGATTGGCGATGAACTGCGCATTAACTACTCGTACTTTACATTAACCAAATTGCTGTATGCTACCGGCAGGGTAGAAGAAGGTGACAGGTATTTTGCACACATCCAGCGCGTGGTAGAAAAGTACCCGTACATATACGACCGGCAGATTAAGAACGATATTTTTTACGAGATATATGCCGCCAAACGCGATTATGAAAAAGCGTTCCATCATTTTAAAGAACTGGATATATCGTTTGTAAATAACGATATACTGGAGAAAACCATTGGGTCGATATTTGATGCCGAGCGCGATAAACAACAGAAGGCTAAAGAGGATACTGTACACTTTCGCCGGTTGAACGATGAGATGCAACAGCAGGCGCAGCAGTTGCAGAAAATGAATAAGGACCTGAACAACTACGCCCGTACGGCCTCGCACGATTTGCGCGAACCGCTGCGCATGGTATCTACCTACATGAGTATACTGGAGGCCAAGCTGAAAGATAAACTGACCGAAGACGAGAAGCAGTTTTTACGCTTTGCAGTAGATGGCAGCAAGCGTATGGACGAGATGGTAACGCGTATATTAAGCAGCGCCAAAGGCAGCCAAACGGTAATGAAACCGGTAGACCTGAATAAGATACTTGAGCAGCTTACGCAAAATCTTACCCGGCTTATAACCGATAAAAATGCCGAAGTAACCTGGGAACATATGCCCATACTGCTGGCCGATGATATACAAATGCTGCAGGTGTTTCAAAATTTGGTAACCAACGCCATTAAGTATAACAAAAGCGAACGCCCCTACATACACATAACCGCCGAAGCCAAAGGCAGCTTTGCTCATATACTGGTAGCCGATAACGGTGTAGGCATACCCGAAGAAGCGCGCGAAAAAGTTTTCGAAATGTTTTCGCGGGTGCAAAATGCCAGTGGCGAAGATGGTACCGGCATTGGCCTATCTACCGTAAAAAGTATCATTGAGAAAATGAAAGGCAAAATATGGATAGAGGGCAACGAACCACAAGGCAGTGTATTTAATATACTACTGCCACGTATGATGCAGTAACCCTTTACCTTACCTGGTTATAACAAACTTAAAACGATTGATGCCGGTATTGCTGTTGATGCTGCCGGTGTATAGCCCTGCGGGTAGCGTTTCGGTATTTATTGCACTAAGTGTGCCGGTTACCGGTTGTGTTATAAGTGTAGCACCTGTGCTGTTGTAAATAATAGCCATAGCGCCATTGGCTGCTGCTTGTGGTAGTTGTATGTACAGCAGGTTGTTGGCAGGGTTAGGGTATACCAGCATGTTGGTTTCGGCAACCGGTTTAATACCGGTAGGTATTTCAAGTGCACCTTCGTATTTCCATACGCTTTTGTAATTAGCACCTGCAAATAGTTTGTTGTTTAATACTGTAATGCCGCCACGTTTACTGGCCGGAAAGGGCGGAGTACCGGTATAAAACGGGCTCCAGGTATTACCCGAATCGGCACTGGCATATACCGAATAATCCTCGCAGGTGCCCAGCCAAAGGTTGTTTACCTGTATAAGGTTGTGCGGTGTAACATGTGGTGGCAAGCCCTGCATAGCTGGCTATAGCCCGAAGCTACCAATGCATTGCCCAGCGTATATAGTTCGTTGTGTTCGGCTGCAGGTGCTTTAAAAAGTATATCCCACTGTGTGGCCGGTTGGTTGTATCTGAATATATAGCCGTTATCATTTACTGCATACAAATGTTGGTTAAATAGTTCTATAATACCGGTTGTTTTGGGGTGTACGTAATTGGGGTTACTGGTGTCGGGCAGGGCAGGCAATGTTT
>JBJOOW010000383.1:0-12145 GCA_046051095.1 Bacteroidota bacterium
TGCTTGGCTTAAGTTCGTCTATAACATCGCAGATACCGGGGCAGATTGATAGTATTGTATGGACACCAGATGGTACGCTTGATTGTAGCGTATGCCCTAACCCGGTAGCCACGCCTACGCAAACAACTACCTACTACGCCACCATTTACTACAGCGAAAACGGGATAACCTGTACCAATATGGATTCGGTAACCATTACGGTGCTAAACTCGTGCAACGAAAGCGTTATTTACGTACCTAATACCTTTACACCAAACGGCGATGGTATTAACGATATATTTATGATACGCGGTATAGCGGCCAGTAAAGTCAACTATTTCAGAATTTTTGACCGTTGGGGGCAGTTAGTGTTTGAAGCGCACAATGGAGCTGCCAACGAAACTTACTGGGGCTGGGATGGAACCAACCAGCGTGGTGAGAAACTAAATCCGGCGGTTTTCGTTTACACTTATGAAATCGAGTGTATTAACCATGAAGTTGTCACTGGAAAAGGCAACGTAACATTGGTAAGATAAAAGAAGGAACCATGCTAAAAAAACTACTGAAGGCTGTTTTTGTTACAAGTACGTTGTTGTGGTTTACCGGTGCACAGGCACAGGATATCCACTTCTCTCAGTACAACGCATCGCCGCTGGCACTTAACCCTGCGCTTGCTGGTATGAACAATTGCGATTACCGCGTGTATGCAAATTTTCGCACACAGTGGATGACCGTATCATCGGGCAATACCTACCGCACCTTTGCCGGTGGTGCCGATATGGCCATTGGCAAAGTAACAAAGTATAACAGCTTTGCGGGCTTAGGTATATCGTTTATGAGCGACCAGGCCGGCGATGTAAACTTTAATACCAACCGGGTTGAGCTATCGTTTGCCTACCACTTTATGCTTAACCGCAAAGGTACTATGCAAATTTCGGCAGGTTTACAAGGCGCGTTTAATCACCGCAGCATTAACCAAAGCAAAGCTACCTTCGATTCGCAATACGACCCAAGCACCGGTACCGTTGACCCTAACGGCTTACGTGAAAGCTTTGGCCGTACCCGTATTATGTTTGGCGATGCGGGCCTTGGTTTGGTATTTAGTGCTATGACCCGCAACGAAAGCAATTACCATTTGGGTTTTTCGCTTAACCACGTTAACCAGCCGCGTATATCGTTTTACCCAAGCGGGCAAAGTAGTGCTACCACTGGTAACGAGCGCCTGAATATGAAGGTTACTGTACACGGTGGTGCATCGCTGCCGGTAGGTAAGCGCCTGCACATTATGCCTAATTTTTTGGTGCTGGTACAAAAAACTGCTTACGAGTTTAATGTGGGTTGTAATTTTAAAACCATGTTGGGCAACGATGCCAAGCGTAGTGATATGGCATTGCATGCCGGTGTACAATACCGTGGCCTGCGCGATGCTGTTATTATTAATACCCGTTTTGATATTAAAGGTGTAAGCCTTGGCTTTAGTTACGATATAAACGTAAGCAAACTACTACCGGCTTCTAAATCGGTGGGTGCGCCAGAGGTATCGTTGATGTATCAGGGCTGTGCACGCAAAAAACCACGTCCGGGTCACTGTCCGGTTATGTTCTAAACCATTATTTATCTATAAACCCAAAAAACATCTGTTGCGCCAAGCGGCAGATGTTTTTTTATTTTGCGGCATGAACATTTTTTACTGCCCCGGCGCTGCGCTTAACGCCTATTGCGAACTGGATGAAACAGAAAGAAGGCACGTGGCTACGGTATTGCGCAAGCGCGAAGGAGAGGAGTTGTATGTGTTTGATGGTGCCGGCAACCTGTACGATAGCCGTATACAAAACATAGATAAGAAAAGCGTAACCGTTAACGTGGTGCGTTTAATAGAAGCACAGCCTGAAACCACCGCCGGCCTGCATATAGCTATAGCCCCACCTAAAAATATTGAACGGTTGGAGTGGTTTGCCGAAAAGGTAACCGAGATAGGTATTGCCGAAATAACCCCGCTGCTATGTAAGCACAGCGAGCGTAAAGACTTACGTGCCGACCGGATAGAAAAAATATTGCTGGGGGCCTGTAAGCAGAGCCTGAAATACCGGATGCCTAAACTAAACCCCATCATAAAATTTGCCGATTTTGTAAACGCACGCCCCGAAGGTGAACAGCGCTTTATAGCTTACTGCGACGAAAAGGCAAAACACCTGAAAGATACCTGCAGGGCTGGTAAGCCTGCCGTAATACTTATTGGCCCCGAGGGCGATTTTACCAAAGAAGAAGTACTACTGGCCGAAAAGAACAGCTTTGAAACCGTTAGCCTTGGTAAAAGCCGCCTGCGCTTAGAAACAGCCGGCATATACGCCGCTACGGTGTTTAACCTGGCTAATGAAGCGCAATGAAATATTACTTTCTGATACTATTTGTGATTTTTGGGTTTAACCTTTACGCGCAGGATAGTGCTGTTAAAAGTGGGGGGCTGGATCGTTTTTTACAGTATCCGGTTAAGTATTTTACTATTACCAAACATAACGGGGGATTTATAACAACACGCAGTACAGTTAAATATGAAGCTGAAAGCGATACTGTGTTTAAGGTAGGTAAATACCTTATCGAGCCTTTATATGATACATTGAAAAATAATGCATTTAGTAATACAGTTTCTTCAACTCTGCTAATGGATGTACTAAACCAAATGAACCAAGCCCCGGGCCGCATACCCAGACTTAAAGAGTTTAACATAACCAGTAATGAGTGGCAGCATTTTCGTGAATTTACTAACCATGCAATAGATACACTTAGCGATAATATTACAGACAGCATATTTGGTAACAAGTGGAAAAAGAAAAACAGAGTGGATGGAAGCTATTTCTATCAGATAAATATAGATTTGGTAAATGCCAGGGGAGATAGCCTAAGCATTTCTCATATTGATGTTTTAGCCACAGCCTGGTGTTTGCCTTGGTTGGTAAAGTACCACGGGCGGAGTTTTAACTGTTATAGTATTGCTTTTTCAAACTTCATTAAACTGTGTTTGCCCACCGATAGGTATTCTGATTGGTCGGATAATGATGTTTTACTGAATGACATAGCTAATTATCTGAAGTTGAAACAGGAAAAGTAAGCACTGGTAGGGTGTTCTAATCAATAACATTAATTTTCAACTAGCTTTGCGGCAGTTTATTAGTTTTAACCCTGATGAAAAGAATTGTGTTTTTGATGATGGTATTGCTGGTGGCGGCTTCGTTTGCGCCCGATAAGCCATTAAAAATAGCCCTGCTAAAATATAACGGCGGTGGCGACTGGTATGCCAACCCAACCTCGCTGCCCAACCTGGCCAAATACTGTAACCAGAATTTAGGCATGAATATTGAAACCGATATACCAACGGTAGAAGTAGGCAGTGCCGAATTATTTAACTACCCCTTTGTGCATATGACCGGCCACGGCAACGTAGTATGGAACGAACAGGAACTGGATAACCTGCGGGCTTACCTTAGCGGTGGCGGCTTTTTACATGCCGATGATAACTACGGTATGGATAAGTTTATCCGTACACAACTGGAGAAGCTGTTTCCGGGTACAAAGCTGGTAGAGTTGCCGTTTTCGCATCCGGTGTTTCACCAGAAATATGATTTTAACAATGGCCTGCCTAAAGTGCACGAGCACGATGGCGGTGTGCCACAGGCGTTTGGCCTTTTTCACGAAGGCCGGCTGGTGGCCCTGTATACCTATGAGTGCGACCTGGGTGATGGCTGGGAAGATGCCAGCGTGCATAAAGATACCCCCGAAGCACGCGAAAAAGCCCTTAAAATGGGTGCTAACATTATCCGCTATGTATTTGCTAACTGATTGAGTTAAGCCAACCGTAATAATTGCATAACCACCCAACTGTATAATTCTTCTACATTCGCTGCCCGTAAAAAATATAGCTATGAACAAATTGCTGATAGTATTATTAACCATGCTTACCCTAAGTGCGGCTGCGCAGGAAAAGAAATATAAGGTAGGTATTATAGCCTTTTACAACCTGGAAAATTTTTTTGATACCATAAACGACCCGGCTAAAAACGATGAGGATTTTACCCCCACCGGTGCCAATGGTTATACATCTAAGGTATACGAAGATAAGGTGCGCAAACTAACCGAGGTGCTATCGCAGATTGGT
Source organism: Bacteroidota bacterium (assembly GCA_046051095.1). Classification (GTDB taxonomy): domain Bacteria; phylum Bacteroidota; class Bacteroidia; order Chitinophagales; family LD1; genus Bog-950. The sequence continues at coordinate 4,133 of JBJOOW010000383.1, forward strand.
ACCGATGTAAGCCCCGATGGTTTTTCGCTATTGGGCGTAGCCGAAATTGAGAACGATAAAGTATTGCAGGATTTGTTTGCACAGCCCGAGTTTGCCAAGCGCCATTATAAAATTGTGCACTTCGATGGTCCGGATGAGCGTAGTATAGACCCGGCTTTTATCTACAACCCCAAATACTTTAAACTGCTGCACAGCGAGCCCTTGTTTGTACGCTTAGAGAACCCCGATGGCAGCCTGCACTATACCCGCGATGTGCTTTGGGTAAGTGGCCTGTATGATGGTGAAGAGATACATGTGTTTGTAAACCACTGGCCCAGCCGCCGTGGTGGCGAAGAGGCAAGTGCCGCAGGCCGTGCCAGTGCTGCCGGTGTTAGCAAGCATGTAATAGATAGCCTGATGAAGATTAACCCCGATACCAAGGTAATTGTAATGGGCGACCTTAACGACGACCCTACCAGCCCGAGCGTAGCACAGGTATTAGGCGCTAAAACAAAAATAAGCGATGTAAAAAGCGGTGGGCTGTATAACCCATGGCAGGATTTTTTGAAGAAAGGAATTGGTACACTGGCCTACAACGACTCGTGGAACCTGTTTGACCAGATAATGCTTAGCAGCGGCTTTTTGAAAAAAGAGCAGAGCGGATTTTTTTATAGGGGAGCGCACATATTTAACCGTCAGTTTATGGTTACGCCAACCGGTAAGTATAAAGGCTACCCTATGCGTACCTACGATGGCGCTCTGTACAACGGCGGCTACAGCGACCACTTTCCAACCTACTGTGTGTTTTTAAAAGAGGCTAAATAAACAGCCTGCTTTACCGGTAACGTTTACCATGCACGTTAACTACGTGTGTGCGTTAGTGTGCCGGTATTATCGTATTGTTATTAAATTTTTCTATTTTAGTAAGCTATGCAAATTTTGACTATTACTTACCGGTATGTATTAACCCTGGCAGCGCTTGTTGTTTGCAGTGGTATTGCAATGGCGCAGGAACCGGCCGCGCAGCCAACCAACATGATATTTGCCCAGATAAAGGCATATAGCGTGGTTACCAGTTTTACGCAACCAACGCCCAACCCATCGGGTTACCTGATAATTAAAAGTACAGCCCCTATAACCTTTGTACCGGTAGATGGTACTACGTACGAAAAAGGCCAGGGCCTGGGCAATGGTGCCAAAGTAATGTATGTGGGTGCCAACAATATATTAAGCGTACGCGAAATACTGGAAGGCACTACCTATTACTTTAATGTGTTTGCCTACAACGGCAGCGGTGCACAGATAAACTACAAGCAGGATAACCCGCTTGCAGCCAGCGTAACCAGCGCTGCTATGAACGCCGGTAGCTATTACGATATTTTAGACCCTTCCAGCGCTAACTTTTTAAGCGATTTACACTCGCTGATAAATAACCACACCATGGTGGCTTATACATCGTATAAAACCAATATAGTGCCGGCTATTTTTGAACGCGATACCACTGGTGGAAATGTGGTAGTAAACTGCGAGTACAGTAACGAAACAACCATTTATGCCGCTCCGTTCGATTTTACGGCGCAGGCCTATAACCGCGAGCACGTACTGGCTAAAAGCTGGATGCAAACTGCCGCCCTGTATGGTGCCAATAACCTGATTAACTATAACGAGGGCTCTGATTACTATAACCTGCTGCTTACCCGCAGTACACCTAACCAGCAGCGCAGTAACCACCCGCTGGGTGTGGTTACCACGGCTACATCTACCTACGGCGAAAGTAAGTATGGCCCCGGTACCGGTGGTGTAAGTGTGTTTGAACCTAAAGCCGACCGCAAAGGCGATGCTGCCCGTGCCATGATGTACGAAATGATTTGCTACAACGGTTTGGAAGGCGGATGGGGATTAGACCAGTTACTTTCTGAAGCGGGCGACCAAAGCCAGGCTATACTTAAGCAGTGGAACCAGCAGGACCCACCCGATAAGTTTGAGCGTACCAAAAACGAATACATAGCCTCGCTGCAGCAAAACCGCAATCCGTTTATCGATCACCCGGAGTGGGCCAATTGCATAAATTTTGATAGTATACTAAAAGCAGGCGTTTGTGCCCCGCTGGGTATAAACAACGAAGTGCTGAATGTGGTAATGAACATTTACCCTAACCCGGCCAACAATGAAGTAAACGTGTTTATACAGGATATGAACGCAACCGATGCCGAACTGGCTGTGTACGATATGTACGGCAAGCAGGTTTACAGCGCGCCGGTACAACAAATGCTAACCACTATTAATACGGCAGACTATGCTGCCGGTAACTACCTGTTAAAGATTGCCGCCAACGGCAAAGCTGTTTATAAGCGGCTGGTGGTAGTGCGGTAGTGTTTGTATGTAAGTGATTATTACCTTATTAGCGCTGGTTTATAAACCAACCCCTGTTAACAATAGGCTAACAATTCGGTAGCCTGTTTGTCAATTATTCTGATAATTTTACGGGTTCTAAATTATAGCACATGAAGAAGTTCTCCTTATTACTTGTGATGGCTGTTGTGGCAACGGCATCGCTATTTGCGCAACCCTGCAACAAGCTCTTTTTTTCGGAGTATGTAGAAGGTTCAAGCAACAACAAAGCCATTGAAATTTATAACCCTACATCGGCACCGGTTAGCCTGTTTGGCTACAAAGTGGTGTTGTACACCAATGGCCAAACCAATGCCAACGCTACCTTTAACCTGAACGCTACTATTGCCGCCGGCGATGTATACGTAATAGCCAACAGCCAGGCCGATTCGGCCAGCATTAAAGTTAAGGCCGACACCGTTAGCGGTGTTACCGCTTTTAACGGTGATGATGCTATTATATTAATGTACGGTACCGATACTATTGACAAATTTGGTGTGTTTGGTGTTGACCCGGGCACCGGCTGGCAGGTAGATACCTTTACAACAGGTACCGTAAACCATACCCTTATCCGTAAACCATCGGTACAACAAGGTGTTGTAACCTGGGACCCTACCCAGTGGATAGTGTTACCACAAGACAGCAACCGTCTGGGTGCACACACCGGCCCTACCGGCCTTACCCCTTGCGCTGTAACCCCGCAAGATACCTTTGCCAACTTTAACCCGGTTTCGGGTAGCTTTACCGGTATTAATGGTAACTACAGCCTTACGGTACAACTTACCCTGCCTCACAGCGATTCGATGCGTGTAGATGTGGCACTTACCAGCGGTAACGCACAGTTTTTAAATAACTATACTACCCAAACCGTAGGCTTTGGTAGTGGTGTGGTTAGCCGTAACCTGCAGTTATCGGTAACCAATAGCGATAGCGCTTCGCACACCTTTACCTTTAAACTTGTTAACCCATCGGCCAACTTAAAAGTTGGTGCCGATTCGGTTTATACCCTTACTGTACAGGCACCGGCGGCACAGCCAACAGATAGCTGCGCAACCCTGTTCTTCTCGGAATATATTGAAGGCAGCGCCAGCAACAAAGCGCTTGAAATTTACAACCCTACCAATGCAGCAGTTGACCTTACCGGTTACAAAATACAGGTATACAGCAACGGCGCACCAAGCCCAAGCAGCACCTTTAACCTTACCGGCAGCATAGCTGTTGGCGATGTTTATGTAATTGCTTACAGTAATTCAGACTCTGTAAAAATCCGTCCGCTGGCCGATACTTTAACTGCCAATGGTGTAGTTAACTTTAGCGGTAACGATGCTGTAGTACTAATGCACGGCCCCGATACACTGGACATAATAGGTATAGTAGGTGATACTGTAAACAGCTGGGCTGTAGGCAGTGGTTCTACCCAAAACCATACGCTTATACGTGCTGCCAGCGTTAAAAAAGGTAACACCAACTGGGCTGTAGCGGTAGGCCAATGGATATCGCTGGCACAGGATAGCGTACTGCTTGGTTCGCACACCGGTCCGGTTAACCAAACCGCTTGTACACTATCAGTAATTAACTCGGTAGTTAACCAGGTAAACAACATCAACCGTATATACCCTAACCCTAACAACGGTAACTTTACCATTGAACTTGGCCAGGTTAACGGCCCGGTAGATGTAACCCTGTACGACCTTAGCGGCCGTGTGGTATACGCTACTAAAGAGAACGCTGCATTAATACACGTTAACTACAACCAGTTAACCAACGGTATGTATGTGGTAGAAATTAAAGAAGGCAACAACATTTCGCGCAGCCGTATTACTGTACAGCAGTAATACAGCTTGCCTTACTAATAAAAAATCCCCGCCGGTTAACCGGCGGGGATTTTTTATTTATATGCTGTTTTGCAGTGTTTAGTTTCTGCCGGCCAGCAGGTATAATACTGCCATGCGTATAGCTACTCCGTTTTCTACCTGTTGCAGTATCAGCGATTGTTTGCTATCGGCCACATCGCTGTTAAGCTCTACCCCACGGTTTATAGGGCCGGGGTGCATAATGGTAATGTCTTTGTTTAAAGAGTCGAGCAACTGGCGGTTTACGCCGTAAAACAGCGAGTATTCGCGCAGGCTGGGTACAAACTTTATATCCATACGCTCCAGCTGTATGCGCAGTACGTTGGCTACATCGCACCACTCCAGCGCTTTTTTAAGGTTGGGTTCGTAGGTTACGCCCAGTTCCTCAATATGCTTTGGTATAAGTGTTGGCGGGCCGCATACTTTTACTTTAGCGCCCATTTTAGTCATTAGTGGTATATCGGACCCTGCTACACGGCTGTGTTTAATATCGCCTATAATAAGGTAGTTAAGGCCTTTCAGCTCGCCAAATTTTTCGCGTACGCTAAAGCCATCCAGCAGGCCCTGGGTAGGGTGCTCGTGTGTGCCATCGCCGGCGTTTATAATGTTGGCGGGTATATTTTCTGATAGAAAGTTAGGCGCACCCGAACTTGAGTGGCGCATAACTATCATATCTACTTTCATGGCCAGTATGTTGCGTACGGTATCCAGCAGGGTTTCGCCTTTTTTAACCGACGAGCCCGAGGCTGAGAAGTTAATGGTATCGGCACTCAGGCGTTTCTCGGCCAGTTCAAACGAAATTCTTGTACGTGTACTATCTTCAAAAAACAGGTTGGCTATAGTTATATCGCGCAGGCTCGGCACTTTTTTAATGGGCCTTTGTAGTATCTCTTTAAAGTTATCTGCGGTCTGAAAAATGAGTTCAATGTCTTGCTTGCTCAGATACTTTAAACCTATAAGGTGCTTTTGACTTAATGCGCTCATTTATGTTTCTGTGTCTTGGTTCTGTTTTTTTATTCCGATTTATCGTCGCTTACAATCCAAACTTTATCGCTTCCATCGGTTTCTTTCCATTCTACTTTTACCCGTTCGGCACTTATACTATCAACCACTTTGCCTACATATTTTGCCTGTATAGGCAGGTGGCGCTGCAGGCGGCGGTCTATAAGTACTAACAATTCCACATCGGCAGGGCGGCCATAAGCCAGCATGGCATCCAGTGCAGCGCGTATGGTTCTACCGGTGTAAAGCACATCATCTATCAGAATAATGTTTTTGTCTTCCAGTGTAAAATCTATACAGGTTTCATCGGCTAACATGGGTTTGCCTTTGCGGTGTATATCATCGCGGTGAAAGGTAATATCCAGCTTGCCGTACTCAATATTTTTCTTCTTAAGTATGTGCTGTAACTTGCTGTGTATACGGTCGGCCAGATACACGCCACGGGGCTGAACCCCAATAATGGCGCTGTTTTCAAAGCTTTTATGCTGCTCAATTAATTGATGGCAAAGACGGGTTATTGTCAGGTCAAGTTTCTTACTATCTAGTAGAATGCGTGGTTGCATTGTTTGAAAGGTTGAGCAAATATAATTTTTTTAATAAAGCATTTCAGCATACACCAATTATCTTTTACAGATAGAAGATAATAGCGAATGTTTTAAACACTGCTATGTACGCATGGCAGTTTTCATTGGCATATCAATAATTTAATTTCGCTTTTTTCATAGGGAGATGTGAGAATTTGTGTGCATAACTTATAAGCCTCATTTTTTTGCCCAATGGTTTTCGTTCTTACTTTTCCATCACTAAACCAAATTTACTATGGCAACAAAAAAGAAAGCCGCTAAAAAAGCTGCTCCGAAAAAAGCTGCAGCTCCTAAAAAGAAAGCCGCTGCTAAGAAAGCTGCTCCAAAAGCAAAGCGTAAACCAAACGCTGCATTTATGAAACCACTTACTCCAAGCGCTGAACTAGCTGCTGTGGTAGGTGCTAAGGCGCTTCCACGCACCGATGCAACTAAAAAAGTTTGGGATTACATTAAAAAGAACAAACTGCAAGACGCAAAAGAGAAACGTAACATCAACGCTGATGCTGCTTTGCAAAAAGTATTTGGCGGTAAAAAAACCGTTAACATGTTCGAGATGGCTAAACACATCAACAAACATTTATCGTAATTACAGCCAGCAGGAGGCTAACCCCTCTTGTTTAAAAAATTGCCCGACTGTTTTCAGTCGGGCAATTTTTTTTTGTGGTTAACCAAGCAGCCAGCACGCTATAGCAATAGCGGCAGGTATGGTTTGTACAAAAAGTATTTTGCGGCTGGCGGTAACGGCACCGTATAAACCTGCTACAGCTACGCAGCCTAAAAAAAACAGAGCCACGTTTTGGCTCCACTCGGGGTCGGTTATCAGGTAGCTCCATAGCAGCCCCGCTACCAAAAAGCCATTGTACAGGCCCTGGTTACCCGCCAGTGTTTTGGTGGGTTTAAACATTTCGTCGGGCATGGCACCTTTAAAGGCTTTTTTGCCGGCGGTTTCCCAGGCAAACATTTCCATCCAAACAATGTATAAGTGTATACCTGCTACCAGGCCGGTAAACAATAGTGCGGCTATATGCATAAGGGTGTATTTATATGTGAAACCAGTTGGTGAACAATGTTACGATTGTGGTTACGTTTATTATATCAAACGCAAGTTAGGCAAAACAGGGCTAACCGGCGTATTAGTATTTTTTTAACAGGCCCTGCTTGTTTAAACCGCACACTATTGTTACTTTCCGTATGGAAAATTATTATAACAGCATCGTAATTATGATTTTCTAAACCTAAACCAAACTATCTTATGAAAAGATTATCTGTTACTCTTTTAGCTTTTTTGATGGTTATAGGCGTAGCCAATGCTACCAGCCCCACTACAACTACCCCACAGTACCTTAATGCCGACCAGGTTGCCAAGCTGGATGTAAGCGGTAAATGGACCGGCAAACGCAACCAGTACAGCTGGGATAAAAAATCGTTTATAGAATCGTTTCAGTACGAGTTTGACCTGAAACAGGAAGGCAATATTATTACAGGCACCACCACTATTATAAGCAGCAATGGCGAGTATGCCGATATGCTGATAGAAGGCGTACTGATTGGTAACAAACTGCACTTTACAGAGAAGGAAGTTAAGAGTGCTGTGCGCCCGGAGGGTAAAGTATGGTGCTTTAAAAGTGGCGAACTGATGTTTGCCAAAGATGGTGATAAACTGAAACTGGTAGGTGCCACTCCAAGCTATATGGAAGTATACAACTACCCATGCAGTGGCGGCGAAACCGAACTGGTAAAGGTAGATAACAGCAACAATCTGCAGGTACTAGCCAATGCAGGTACTGCTTCCGCTACTGTTGCCGATAATATGAGCATTAACGTGTTTCCTAACCCGTTTGTGCAAACTGCAACTGTTTACTATAACCTGGCAACCGATTCTAAGGTAACTGCACAGGTGTATGATATGAATGGCAAAATGGTAAGCAGCCTGTTTGAAGGCAACCAGAAAGCCGGTAGCTACAATGTAAGTTTCGATGCAAAAAATGCAGGTACTCTGTCGGGTATCTTCATCATAAAACTGGTGGTTAATGGCGAAGTACACAGCCGCCAGATAGTGCAGATGCGCTAATGGTTTATTTAATAATTGACACTATAAGAAGCCCTTACCAACCGGTAGGGGCTTTTTGTTTGGGGGTAAATCATGGGCAGGCATGGCGCACTTTTTTATCTTAGCCGCATGACAAAAAAAGAGCGTGTTGAGT
>JBJOOW010000384.1:0-3179 GCA_046051095.1 Bacteroidota bacterium
AAGTAGCCATTGTTTTTCAGCGTATTACATGGGCTGTGCCGACCGGCACAGCCCATTTTTTTTTGAGTAGAGAAAATTTTTTGCAACCTTGCCCGTCGTAACCTGAAACCAAACCAGTAAGTGGATATTTGTGTACCCTACCGATGTTCTGCCCAGGCAGAACTGGATACCATAAAAGACTATAACGTTACAGTTTTCAATACCATTGATAAACTGGGCGAATTGCAATGGAACAAACACATTGCTCCGCACCATATTTTAATGCAATACGATAACCTTAAAATGCTTGAGCGCGTGCATGCGGGCTCTATACAGTTCAGGTACGTACTGGTTAGGCATAACGATGTAACTGTGGCTGCCTTGTATTTTCAGGTAGTAATGTTTCATGGTAATCAGCTTATCAATTATTTTCCCGAGTACGAGGCAGGTAACCGTATTATGGGTGCTGCCGAAACCATTACCGAAAAGCTTCTAAACCTGATAAATGTACCTTTACTGGTAAGTGGTAATGTATTCATGACCGGTGAGAATGGTTGTTATTTTAATAGCGATATAGATAGAGCTACACGTGCACTGTTATTGCGTAAGGCAATAAATAACATAGCTAATCAGGATAATGTTAAGGCTGTATTGGTTTCTGATTTATACGAACCCAAAACAGAGTTTGATGCACCACTTAAAGCTAACGGCTACCACGAAATAACTGTGGAGAGTGATATGAGCATAAAGATACGCGAAGAGTGGAAGAGCTTTGCCGATTATGTGGCCGCGTTATCATCTAAATATAGGGTGCGTGCAAAAAAGGCTTACTCGCTGTGCGATGAGGCAGGAGTGGAGATGCGTAACCTGAATGCTGTAGAAATAGCAAGTTATCAGGATGATATTTACAAGCTGTACAAGAATGTAATGAACAATGCCGACTTTAAACTGGCAGAGTTGAACAAGAATTTTTTTGCAGCACAAAAACAACAATTACCCGATAATTATAACCTGTATTGTTACTTTATACAGGGGCAAATGATAGGTTTTATATCGGCATATACTTTTGGTAAGCGTATGGAGGTGCATTATACCGGTATGGACCACGATCGCTGTAAGCCTATACATTTATACCAGCGTATGATGTACGATATGGTAAAAGCCGGAATTGATGCGCGCGTTGCGCAACTACACTATGGCCGTACTGCCCCCGAAATTAAAAGTACTATTGGTGCCACACCATCACCCATGTATGGTTATGTAAAACACTTTAACCCGGTGTTTAACTACCTGTTTGTACGCACGTATACGGCTAACCTTAAGCCTAAGGAGTATACCTTCCGCAATCCGTTTAAATAAGTTATTTGCCACGGTGAATGTACGTGGTATTACATACAGCGTAACACTATCCGTTCTTCTTATTCTCCAGCCAGTACTCCAGCAGCAGGGTGCCGGTTACTATACGCTCTACCGCTATGGTTTCGGCCTGTTGTATATCTTTTTTAAAGTTGCGTATAAGCTGTACGCGTGCACGGGCATTATCGCTGTTTTTGGCCAGTGCGGCCAGTAGTTTTATCAGCAGGTTTATACTGGTGCGCTCCAGCTTGCGGGTTTTCATAAACCGTTGCAGTGCTTTGCTAAGGTAGGGTAGTAAATCGTAGTTGCCCAGCTCGTACTGTATCATCAGGTTTAGTACGTGTGTAAACAAAATAAAATCAAGCCGCACCTTATCATCAAATTCGTTCAGCAACATGCGTACCGGTTCCAGCGCTTGCTCGTACTGCCCCAGGTTAAAGTGGCTAATGGCTGTAAAGTAGTACTGTATTATATGGTATGCGGGGCGCAGGTTTAGTTTTTTGCGCGTAAAGTACTCTTTGTTTTTAGCGGCCTGCGCTATGGCTTCTTTAAACTTATAATCGTAGGCGTACTGCATCAGGTACCGCTCCGATACAAAATAAAACACTTCGCCCCGCAGTCCTTCGGTTATATGCGGACCTTTGGCGTTCAGCAACTGCTCGGCCTGCTCCAGCATTTGCGTAGCTTCTTTTTTATAATCAAGCGCATAGCACCGGTTGTAGTGCGTAGCCAATGCTGCCAGGTACACCTGCGGGTGCGCTTTTATAAAGTAGCGGTTGCTTTCTATTAATTGTATTAATTGCCGCGAGTATTTATAGGCCGTTTCTATTTCGGTAAGTATGTGGTAGCACCATATTTTTATTTGCAAAAAATGGGCTTTGGCATTTACACTGGTAGCCTGCGCTATGTTTTGCATAGCGGGGTGGGTAAGTATTTCGGCCAGTGCTTTACGGTCTTCGGTACTAAGCGCCGAGCCGTGTTTACCTATCAGGTGGTACACCTGGTGTTGCAGTACTTTATACACCTGCAGGTTGTTCAGGTTATCCAGGCATTGCTGTTGCAGGCTATGTTCTTCTTTAATAAAGCGGGCCTGCTCGGCCGGTTTGCCAATACGTGCCAGGCAGTTGCGTTTCCAGCGCAGCAGGTGTAGCTGGTATAAAAACAACTCGGTTTGCTGGGCCGTAACCAGGGCTGTTTTTATCATGTAATAGCACAGCTCGTATTGCTCTTTATTAAACACTATCTCTATATCCAGCAGGGCCTGGTGTAGTTCGGCCTCTACCGACGAGCCCTCGTGAAAGTTGCGCAAACTGCGCAGCAACATCTGTTGCAGGTACTTGCGCTCGTAGGCCAGGTTCATTTTACTGCTGCCCAGTTTTTTCTTTAGTGCAGCGGTGTTGTTTATATCGCTGCTGTCAAGCGCATCAAAAAGCAGTTTGTGGTTGCTGCTGCCACGCACCGACCCGCTCAGCTTAAAGTAACGTTTTTCGTTAGCAGTAAGCGAGTGTATAAGGCTGGCCAGGTGCTCGGTTTGTTGCTTTGCCATGGTTAATACTACACAAGTATAACGTGTATATGGGGTTATTTTATGATATTGGTGTTATTGTATATCTGTCGGAATCCTATATTTTTTAAGGCATTAATGTGTGTAAAATGCCCGCCGGGTAAGGGTTTGCGCGTATTTTAGGGTGTTTTATTTGCCAATCGGAACTATCAATTATGCCATAATTTCGTTACGTAAGTGCCTGTGGTGCTGTTTGTACTATACAATTAGCGGCCGGGCTGGCAGTAACAGCGGCATTAATTTTGTAACAATCTGTAAATTACATGTTTAAACTAATGTT
>JBJOOW010000385.1:0-5616 GCA_046051095.1 Bacteroidota bacterium
CATGATGAGCGAAGACGAAGTACGCGAAGTGGTTAAACAGGCTATTGCTACTACCGGCGCTACCGGCCCTAAAGAGATGGGCAAGGTAATGGGCGTAGTTAGCAAACAATTAGCCGGCAAAGCAGATAATAAACTGGTAGCCGATGTCGTTAAAAGTTTATTACAGTAAATAACAAATGTTCAATTACCAATTGTCAATTTACAAAGCAGTACAGTTTGCCTTTGTTTGATAATTGAAAATTGAAAATTGAAAATTTGCATTTAACCCATGCTGTTCGATATACTCTTTTTAGTGTTTGTAGCTGTTGGCTTTTACCAGGGGTATAAAAACGGAATTATCTATTCCATTTTTTCAATACTCGGCTGGTTTCTGGGCCTGGTGGCGGCGCTTAAGTTTTCGTACATGATGGTTAACCTGCTGCACGGCTTTGCACACCTTAGCCCCAAAACACTGGCCATCATTTCGTTTATACTGGTGCTGGCGCTGGTAGTAGGTTTAATGAAACTGATAGCCTGGGGGCTTGAGCAGATACTGAAGTCATTTTCTATGAACCTGTTTAACCAGATTTTTGGCGGTATACTCCACTCGCTGGTGGGGCTGTACGTGCTGTGCGTGTTTATATGGTTTGCCAACCGGTTAGATGTTTTTCCCGATTCGCAGAAAAAAACATCGCACGTGTACCACTACATAGCCGACCTTGCACCGCAGGTAATGGAAGTATCGGGTAAAGTAGTACCTATGTTCCGCGATACTTTCGAAAAATTCGACAACCTGATTGATTAGGCTGTTCTTTTTATAATCACTGCATTTTTTATCGGCGTAATCCAACTCAATGGTTCTTCTTTTAGATAACTACGATTCGTTTACCTACAACCTGTACGACTATATACTGCAAACAGGTAACCGGTGCACCGTAGTACGTAACGATGAGCTAACGCTTGAGCAGATAGAACGGCTAAACTTTTCATCGGTAGTTATTTCGCCGGGGCCCAAAACACCACAGCAGGCTGGTATTACCATGCCGCTAATTGCACACTATTATAACCGCGTACCCATACTGGGTATTTGCCTGGGCCATCAGGCACTGGGCGAATTTTTTGGCGCCACGCTGGTTAAAGCAGCTAAACCGGTGCATGGCAAAACATCGCTTATTACACACAACAGCAGCTACCTGTTTAACAACATACCACAACCCATGCAGGTAATGCGCTACCACTCGCTTATTCTAAACGCGGTAGAGCAAACCCCTTTACAGGTTACCGCCACCAGCCCCGAAGGCGAAGTAATGGCTATGATGCATCCACAACTGCCACTGGCAGGGGTACAGTTCCATCCCGAGTCGGTACTAACTACGAACGGTTTGCAGCTAATGAAAAACTGGTTTAAGTTTATAAAGCAATAAAAATAGTCCGTCAAAAAATCATTATCTTTAAGCATACAATACAGTTGAGATGAAACTTGAAGAGGAAATAAAAGAGCTACAAAAAGAACTGGAGGGTATTGATGACCCTCAGTTGATTCTTATTATTCGTAATTTACTTAGCTACAGCAAAACAAAGCCCGGCGAAAGAATATCTGTTGAGCAATACAACAAAGAAATAGATGAAGCTGTAGCCCGTTACGAAAGCGGTAATTACATAACGCACGAACAGGCTAAAGACCTAATGAACCGCTGGTAATGGAACCGTTGCGAAAGATTGTATGGGACAGTAAAGCGTTTGCCCAGTTGGAAAATATATTCCACTATATCAGGCAACAGTCGCCACAAAATGCCGACAACATAAAACAAAAACTTATTGAAAAGTTAGACCAGATACCTGCGCAACCCGAAAAACACCCAATAGACAAATACCGCGTAGCAAATAAAGGCGATTTCAGAGCATTTGAGTTTGAGCACATCCGCATAGCCTATAAAATTACCCCGGCACACATTGTTATTGTTAGGGCACGGACAACCTACCAGGAACCTGCTTTTTATTAATAAACATCCCATTAAGACCTGCCAGGTTTTGAAAACCTGGCAGGTCTACTAACAAAGCAGATGCGACAACCTGTCCCATTTGCCTTACACCACACAACCGGTGTGCATATTCCTTAACACAACTTCAATTTTATATTCTCAACAATAATTTACTTTCGTTACAGGCCAATATTAATAATGAGTTTTCTGGTTAAACACGAACTACGGTTCAAATACTGCGAAGAAGGAAATGGCGAGCCGATAGTTTTACTACATGGCTTGTTTGGTGGCCTCAGCAACTTTAACTACCTGATAGAATATTTTGCACCGCAATACAAAGTAGCCATACCCCTGCTACCCCTGTACGAAATGGAGGTTGACCAAACCACCGTTACCGGCATGGTAGATTACATAGATGAATTTATTGAGTACAAAGGGTACAACAACATACACCTGATAGGCAACTCGCTGGGCGGGCACATAGCACAGCTATACTACCTGCGCAAGCCGCACAAGGTTAAAACCATGACCCTTACCGGTAGCTCGGGCCTGTTCGAAAACTCGCTGGGCGATACATATCCCCGCAAAGGCGATTACGAGTTTGTACGCAAAAAAACCGAGGCCACTTTTTACGACCCTACCCTGGCTACCAAAGAGCTTACCGACGAGGTTTTTGAAATAGTAAACAACCGCACCAAAGCCATACGCATGGTGGTGTTAGCCAAATCGGCGCTGCGCCACAACCTGCGCGACCATATACCGGCCATGAACCTGCCGGTGTGCCTTATATGGGGTAAAGACGATACCATTACCCCCGCTTTTGTTAGCGAGGAGTTCCGTAAGCTGCTGCCCAATGCCGAGCTGCACCTGATAGATAAATGCGGACACGCTCCTATGATGGAACATCCCGAAAAATTTAACAGTATTCTGGAGGCTTTTTTAGCACAACACCGGTAAAAAAGTGTTGTAAAACAGGTATTTGTCATACAATTGTAAAATACGATTAAAAACATAGCACAAAGCAGACCTTTTAAAGTCCGTTTACGTCTAACCAATAAAGAAGAGGAGGAAAATATGATTGCACCCGAAATAATATCAGATTCTGTGCCGCCGCTGCACTTAGATGATACCGGCGAGCAGGCCATGATGCAGATGCACGAATACAATGTAAGCCAGCTGCCGGTAGTAGATGGCAACAGCTACATTGGTTTGGTAACCATGGAAGACATCATCAACATTAAGCACCTTAGCAACCCGCTTAAAAACTTTACCCATACGTTCCGCAAGCCGTTTGTAAAAGATACCGCCCACATTTTCGATGTAATGAAAGCAGCGATAGATTTTAACGTGCGTGTAGTACCTGTTATTAACGACGACCACCGCTACCTGGGCCTTGTTTCGGCCGAAAGTTGCCTGCGCGCTTTTGCCACCCTTAACTCGGTACACGATGCCGGCGGCATACTGGAGCTGGAAGTGCCTGTAAAAAATTACATGCTTAGCGAGGTAACCCGCATAGTAGAAGAAAGTGAAGCCGAAATACTGTGCCTGTATACCAATATCGATCAGCAACGCCAGGTGGTAGAAATTACCATTAAGCTTAACACTACCGAAGTATCGGGTATAGTAGCATCGTTCGAACGCTACGAGTACGAAGTACGTGCTGTACACAACGATTCGGAGTACAACGAAGAGATAAAAGACCGCTACGACTCGCTGATGCGCTATCTGAATGTGTAGCACACTACCCGAATAGTAACAAAACATCGTCTTTTGGTAAGATTATATTGGCAAAAGGCGTCATCTTTCAAATTACCCCTCATTAATTCTTATATTTTTGCCGCTTTTCAAAAATGAGGGTTAACAGGCTTTTAGTATTCCTCTTACTGTTGGTGGCAAAATTGGGTGTTGCCCAAAACGTAACCGAAATTTACGGTACCGTAACCGATGCTACTACTAAAGAACCGTTGCCATACGTAAACGTGCGGCTGCATGGTGGCGTACCCCGCACTACCATGACGGACCCCAAAGGCGAGTACCGCCTGCGCTCAACCGAAAAGGTAGACTCTATCATTTTTTCGTTTATCGGTTACCGCACCCGCAGCATACCGGTTAAGCGTGGTGGTGTGCAGCAGCTAAACGTTACGCTGGGCTCCGACGAGCTAAAGCTGGTAGAGGTAACCGTTAAGGCAGGTAAAAAACGCAAGCGCGTAATAGATACTACGGCCAACTATGTATTCTACCAGGTACTTAAGCATAAAGATGAGAACCGCGCCAACGCACTTAAAAGCTACAAGTACGAAAACTACGACCGGTTTCAGATTTCGCTACTGAATCCATCTAAGAAGTTTGAGAACTTCTTTTTATGGAAAGGGTTCCGGTTTGCGTTTCAAAATAAAGATACCACCGATAACGGGCAGATGTATGTGCCCGGTGTAATTAAAGAAACCCTAAGCGATATTTACTACCGCAGCAAACCCGTAAAGCGAACGCGCGAAATTGTAAAAGCCGAAAAAATGACCGGGGTAGATAACCCAACGGTTTACGGCTTAGTGCATACCGAGTTTAAGGAGTGCGACCCCTACGAAAACCTGTACTACTTTGCCCGTACGTATTTCAGCGCGCCGTTTGCACCTATAGGTTTAACCACCTACCACTTTTATGTAACCGATACGGTTAAGATTGATGGGCGTATATCATATAAGTTTCACTTTGTAGGTAAAACCAAAGAAGACCTGGCACTTAAAGGCTACGCCTGGATAGACTCTGCCACCTGGGCCATCCGTTACATTCAGTTTCGCCCCAACGAAAAATCGAACCTGAACTTTATTAACGAGTACGAATCGAAAATAGATTACACATTGGTAGAGGGTAAATACTGGATGAAAAACCGCGAGGATATGGCCTCTATAGGCTCGCTGTTTAAAAAGCCGGGCAAGCTGGGCTTTTACGTTACCAAGCTAACCGAGAAGAAGAATTTTCAGGTAAACGAAGAGTTGCCCGACAGTATTTTTAAATCATCTGACGAGAGATTTGTAATGGACAGTGCCCGTAACAAAACAAAAGAGTTTTGGGATAGTGTTCGTTTCTCGCCACTACGCCCTTCGCAGGTAAGGGTTCTTGAAATTTCGGATACTATTAAAGAGGTACCTGCCTGGAAACTATACCAGTGGCTGGGTGTATTTTTTACCAGTGCCTATGCTGATATGGGCCCAGTTAGTATAGGCCGTGTACTTAACTTTGCCAGCCGTAATAACGTAGAGGGCTGGCGCGCCCGCTTTGGTTTCGAAACACGTGCGCGGTTTATGAAACGCGGCACACCGGTCAACAATTTTTTCCGTACGTTCTATTTTACAAGCTATGCTGCCTACGGGTTTAAAGACCGCGACTGGAAATACCTGGCCCTTATGCGTATTAACCTGCCGCATCAAAACGACCGCTGGCACAGCCTGGAGGCCTACTACCGCTACGATATTAAAATACCCGGGCAAGATGAAAGCCAAACCCTGCTAACCTTCGATAACATTGTTACGCTTATAAGTGGTAAAACATTCAGCAAGGTAATGAAGGTGCGCGAGTTTAGCGTTAGCCACGAAAAAGACTGGGCTAAAGATTTCTCAACCATTATGGGTTTTACCCAGCGTACGTATTACGATAT
>JBJOOW010000386.1:0-4204 GCA_046051095.1 Bacteroidota bacterium
AGTGTTGTAAGTAAGTAAGCGGCATTTGCATACTGCCGCCGGTTGGGTCGGTAACCAGTTGCCAGCCGCCGTACAATGCACCCACCCCGTTAAACAATAACAGTATAACGGCTATTGAATGTAGGATGATATGTGCACTCAGGCCCACTTATCGCGGTCGTTTTCGTCGTTTTCTTCGGCTTGCTGGTAAGGGTTAACATGTGGCGCATCCATCTCTTTACCTTCCTGGTTCTGGCGCTCCAGGGTCCACGAGTCGGTTAGTGAGGTTTCTATCCACAGGTTGCCGCTTTTGCGAAACACCTGTGCCGATAAACCGAATAACTGCCACAGTTTGCCTTCAAAATCGCCCACTTTTTCGGCAGGGTTCAGGGTAATTGCTCCTTCGGTATGTATGCGTTTAATATCGGCCAGCTTACGGTCGTGTTTAATAACCTTATCGCGTGGCAGGGCCACATTGCTTTTATATGGGGCATCAAAAAACTCCAGTTTAAGGTACGGAAATGCCGTGCTGAAATCGCGTTGCAATTGCAGTACGGTCTTATCTTTATTTATTACAAGTTCCATTAGTTGTTATGTTTTTTAGCACAGCAGCTGTGTTTGGTACAATCGGTTTTGCTAAGCTTTGGGCTTAGGTAGGGTATGCCAAGGTCTAACCCGCGAAGTATAAGCAAGCAGGCCATTACAACGGTAAACACCGGTATAGCCTTACTTATTTTGCTGCGTATGTTTACGCTTACTATGGTTTTAGCCATGGTAACAAACAGCATAGCCGGTATAGTGCCCAGCCCGAATACTGCCATAAACATGCCGCTCTTTAATACATCGCCGGTTGCAATGGCACCAGCTACAGCCAGATAAACCAAACCACATGGCAACAGCCCGTTTAATACGCCTATTACGAATAACGAGCCGGCTGTGCGTTGTTTCAAAAAACTGCCTAACAAAGATTTTACTTTTGCGATAGCCGGCGCTATGACATTTATCATGCTCAACCGGGTTTTAACGCTGGCAGGCAGCAGTACTATAACCAGTACCGTTACCCCCATTATTATTGATAGCCACTGCTGGTAACCACCTATTACAAAGCCCTTACCCAGCAAGCCAAACACCATACCCAGTACAAAGTAGGTTAGCACACGGCCTATGTTATACAGCAAAGGGCCAGCTACGCGTGTAAAGGCACTTTTACCGTGTACCGGTAGCGCCAGTGCAATGGGGCCGCACATACCTATACAGTGCATACTGCCCACAAAGCCTATTGATAATGCTGCTAACAGGTATTCCATAACCGGTTATTGAATATTTATAAAGCCCTCGTTATAATACGTTACCCCACCGGCGCTCCAGTCTATTTGCATTTGGTATACACCGTGCTGTAGTTTTTGCGCATCTATAGCACACAGGCCGGCGGTATCGGGTGTACAGGTTATTTTAAAATCTTTTTTAGCCTCGGCAGTGTTATAAAACAGTATTTCGGCTTTTACGTTTTTTGCTGCCTGCTCGCCCGGAAACTGTATGGCTATTTGCTTGCCGCTAATTTGCCAGGTAGGCTTTTGTTTAAGCTGGTTAGCGCGGTTTTGCTTATCCAGCTTTTGCTGGTATTGTAATTCTTTTGCGTAATAGTCGGGGGTTACAAGGTCATCGTGCACAGTGGTGGTTTTAAACACCATTATTAAGATAAACACTACAAAACCGCCGTACAAAAGGGCTATACGCCATCCCCAGTTTAGCTTTTTCATATCACTAGTTTTTAATTGGTGGGTGCCATAAAATTTGTTTTAATAACATCTATGCGCCGCTCGCCGCTGTATACGCCAATGCGTACGGTGTTTTTGCGGTGGTGCAGTTCGTTTTTAGGTACTACCAGAAAGAACACCCCATCGCCTACTGCTTCGGGTTTTACTTTCAGCTCTTTACCTACCACGCGTATCTGGCCGTGTATGTCGCCATCTTCCAGCTTAAGCTGTACCGGTATATAATCGCGTGTTTTGTTTATCAGCTTAACGTTATACAGGTTGCTTATGCTATCGGGGCCTTGCTGTTGGTACAGCATACCCTGCGCGCGCATTACGGTAGTTTGTAAATCTTTACGGGTAGCCAGCAGGGCGGTAAGTACACCCAGTAATACCAGCAATACTACTATGTAGGCACCGGTGCGTACAGTCATGTGCAGCTTCTCTCCTTTCTTAATGTTGTTTTCGCTGGCGTAGCGTATAAGGCCGGTAGGTTTGTTTACGCGGGTCATTATACTATCGCAGGCATCTATACAGGCGGTGCAGTTAACACACTCCAGCTGTGTGCCGTTACGTATATCTATACCGGTAGGGCAAACACGTACACAATCAAAACAATCTATACAATCGCCGTGTGGGGTGGTGGTATCGTTTTTACGTATTTTACCACGTGGCTCTCCGCGTACGGTATCGTAGGCAACTACTATCGAGTTGGGGTCGAGCATTACACCCTGTAAGCGGCCGTAAGGGCACACTATAAGGCAAACCTGCTCGCGAAACCACCAGTAAATAAAGAAGAACGTACAGGTAAAAATTAGCAGCGGTATAAAGGTAACCAGGTGGGCAAATATGCCTTCGCGTATGTACATCACCACGTTATCCATACCAATAAGGTACGACAGGAAGTAGTTGGCTATTATAAACGAGAACGAAAAGAAAGCCAGAAACTTGGCTGTGCGTTTTGCAATTTTCTCGCCGTTCCAGGGCATTTGTGCCAGGCGGCGTTGTTTTTCAGCATCGCCATCAATCAGGTATTCTATTTTGCGAAAAACCATTTCCATAAAAATGGTTTGGGGGCAAACCCATCCGCAAAAAATACGGCCAAACACCACAGTGAACAAGACAATGAACACCATAAACGTTAGCATAGCAAGGGCAAACACAAAGAAATCCTGCGGCCAGAAGATAACGCTGAACAGTATAAACTTACGCTCAAAAATATTGAACATAAACAACGGTTCGCCGTGTATCTTAATCCATGGCAGTGTAAAGAACACTAACAGGTAAACGTAACTAACCAGCGAGCGCATGTTGTATAAAAACCCATGCGGTTTTTTTGCAAAAATCCAGTTACGTGTACCGTCTTTGGTTATAGTACCTATACTATCTCTAAACAATTCGTTTGGGGTGCTCATTGTCTATATTATTTTATTTGTCATTCTATCTACTAATCAAAATCTCACATTCTCAAAAACCATCACTACTTCTTAGTAGTATCAACAGCAGCTACAACAGTAGAGTCGGTTGCTTTGGTAGAATCGGTTGCTGCAGTAGCTGCGCCACCTTCTACGTACAGGTCGCCCTGTGGTGCCTTGGCATTAGCCGGGTTAGTACCATGTATGCTGTGTATGTAGCTAACCACGTTTTTAATTTGCGAAGGGCTTAAATCGCTTTGCCAGCTTTTCATACCCTTGGCAGGCCAGCCGTATTTTACGCTTTTAAACACCTCATTAAGGCCACCGCCGTGTAGCCAGTAGCTATCGGTAAGGTTAGGGCCTACGTTACCTTCGCCGCTGTTTCCGTGGCAGGCTGCGCAGTTGTTTTTAAACAGCTCCTGTCCATCCAGTATACCGGCAGCATCGGCCAGTTTTACGTTGTTCTCATCTACGTTATTGGCGTTTTTGCGGTTAAATTCCTCTACCTCAATTTTAGCCAGCTGTACTTCGGTATTGTACTCATCGGTACTGCTTGGGCCACCGCCAAAGTAGTAGTAACCAATGTAGAAGAAGGCCCATACAATAGAGATGTAGAAGCTGTATTTCCACCATGGTGGCAGCGCGTTATCCAACTCGCGTATACCATCGTAGTTATGGTCTAACAGAATATCGTGTTCTTTTTCGATAGAAACACTGGCGTTAATGTTATCGAAAATATGAGGCAACTGTACACTGAACGATTTTTCTTCTTTCTTCTCGCCCGAAAGCTCGGTAAGCATATCGCTGATGCGTTTAAGCATAAACAGTACCACTATCAGCTCTAACACCATTACTATAATACCTACCAGTAAATCTAACCGAATAGGCAATTGGTAAGGCTTTGCAGCAGTGTCCTGAGCAAACAGCGTGTTGGCACCCAGCAACAGCAATACAACAGCGGCTGCTTTACCGGCACGTTTATCGAACACCATACCGGTAAGCTTAATAAACACGTTGCTTAGCAACAGTATAGCCAGTAATAAGGTGGCACAGGCA
>JBJOOW010000387.1:0-7464 GCA_046051095.1 Bacteroidota bacterium
GGGGCGGGGCTTACCCAAATATCTATGATGAGCGAATTGGGAAAAATACAACACCGTACAGATACGATACTCACCACACAATTTAGCCAGGTGGCACAGGTATCGCAAAATCTGATGGCCAGCCTGCGCGAGGTGGTGTGGGCCATAAACCCGGCACACGATAACGTTACCAGTCTGCAGGTGTTTTTACGCAGTTTTATCGGCAATTTTTTCGATACCACCGATATACAGGTTGAAATTGATTTTGTGGAGCCCAATACAGAAATCCGCCTCTCGCCTTCTATACACCGTAGTATAATACTGGTTGTAAAAGAGGCTGCTAATAATCTGGCAAAGCATGCAAAGGCCACAAAGGCTGTATTTAGTTGTAGTGCTGATACCAAGGGACTGACTTTGCATATAACTGATAATGGTGTTGGCATACCCGCAACTGAGAATGCTACTGGCAACGGTATAAAAAATATGCATAAACGGATTGGTGCATTAGGTGGCACTATTAGCATTACTGCTAATGGCACTACAGGTACGGTTATTAAAATTTGGTGCCCGTTAACAGGCATAGCATAAAAGTGGTATGGTACACATACCTACACTTGTTTAATTTTGCGACTTATGGCTATTACCATTGCAATAGTAGAAGATAAAGAAGAACTGCTCCGCAATATGCAGCTGATACTATCGTACTACCCCGAGCTTAGTATAGTAGCGAGCTATACCAATGCCGAAGATTTTATAAACGCCAGCCATACAGGAGTAGATGTAGTGGTTATGGATATTAACCTGCCTGGACTGAGCGGCATAAAGGCCGTAGAGAAAGTAAAACCGCAATACCCGCAATTGCAGTTTTTAATGTGTACTATATACGAGGATGAGGAAAATATTTTTGAAGCTCTGTGTGCCGGTGCAACCGGTTACATACTAAAAAACACACCGCCCGAGCGACTGCTACAGGCAATTAAAGATATACATGCCGGCGGTTCGCCTATGACGCCCAACATAGCCCGCAAAGTAATAACCGCCTTACAACCCCGACAACAACTTAATAAGGACTACGCACTGCTTTCGGCCCGCGAAAAAGAAATACTGGATATGTTGGCAAAAGGACATCGGTATAAAGAGATAGCAGCAGAGCTTTTTATCAGCATAGATACTGTACGCACTCACATACGTAACATTTACGAGAAGTTACAGGTAACCTCACGCACCGAGGCGCTAAACAAAGCCGGTTATTAGTATACTACTATTATGCGATTGATGTGAGAAGTGGCAGACTATAGTTTTGCCGCTATAAAAACATCAATCTTATGAAACTAAAATTACTACGCCTGTTAGTATTTGCTATTATTCTTACTATCTCGTCATGCAAAAAAGATGATACCAATACCGACCCTAACCACGACCCTGCCTGTAGTACCTGCGAGGTAACCACCGCATTAGCAGAAAATAACGACTTGCAGACAGGCATTTATAAAGGGCTGCTGCTTACCGGTACAGGCATAGGTCACTTTCGTATGAATGTAAAGAATGGCGATGACCAGATTTTTATGGTAATGAAATATACCCGCGAATCGAACCCCGTATTGAACGACTCGCTTAAACCCAGTGGTAGCTTTATACCTAATACAGGCTCAGATATTAACGCAACTATAATTGGTACCGCCAGCCGCACAACAGTATACCTGCCGGTAAACGGGCTTAATGTAAGCGTAGGCGATTTTACCCTCTCGGGTTCCATTGGCACAGGCCCCAAACCACAGGCTACTGCATTAAAAGAGCTCTCGGGCGAACAGGTTAAAGTATTTGAAGGCACCATGCAGGAGTCATCAGCATCGGGTCCGAATGGCAAGGTGGGTTTTGTGGTTCGCGGCAATACGATAGAAGGTATTCTTACAAACTCGCCAAACACACTACGCGAAAGTTTTATTCATGGCACGGTGGATGCCGGCCGCAACTTTACATTTAGTTACCCTGGAAACAACTCGGTTTATACCGGCAGGTTTACCAGCGATACGAAGATAGAAGGCTCGTTTACCATTAATGGTGTAGCTGCGGGAACCTTTACCGCTAGCCGAACCTTATAATAAATACCCCCAACCCACGCAGTTATTGGCCCGGTTTGTGGCCGGGCCTTGCTGCTTAGTATGTAAACACAAAAGCCTGCATAATTCTATGCAGGCTTTTGCTACTAAAATAGAGTACATGTTATACTACTTTATTGGCACAGCAGCTGGCTGCAGGCGCATCGGGTTTTGCTTTAAAGGTAAAGCCCATAGATAGTATGTAACCCATAGCTTCGCTTAATGCAGCATTAGAACCAAAGCGTGGATTAGTATTTATATCGGCGTGTACTTCCAGCTCGGTACCATACTGGTCGAACAAATTGCAAAGGTGGTAGGCAATCTCTATCGAGCGCGATACCTCAATAAGCAGCCTTTCTTTAAGGCTCATTTTATTGGTGGTACGGTCGTTATTAATAAACATAAAACCGCCACGGCCTTTACGTAGCAATACTATTACGGTTGCAAATTCGGTTTCGCGGCCGCGAACCTGCGAGTCGGTACCTATACATACTTTGATCTGGTTGCCCATTTCGCGTTCCTGTATCAGGGCTTTTTCTACTGCCTCACTAATAGGCAGCTCAATTTTTGTTCCGTCTAACTTACGCCATTTTGAGGTGAGTACTGATTCCATACGCTTTATGTTTTTGGTTTACTAAATGTAACTACATGTAATAACAAAAAGTTATTTCTCCCAACCCATTTACTAACAGGCCGGGGCGTATATGGCTCATACCCATATTGTATTGATAAAATACGATGCAAATAAGCGGCGGTATCCACACAAAAGCCAACCCTTTTACAATTTGTTGGCAGTGCCGTTAAACCTTTTTAACCAGCCACAGTCATACCCCCATACCAAACGCCTGTATTTAAAAAACAGGGGCAAAGGCCGGGCAGGCAGGCAGTCCGGCAGCCTCTCAACCCCAAAATATATAAAATGAAAAGCCATGTAATTAAATCGCTTAGCGCAGCTGTACTACTAGCTACGTTTTTTCTAAGCTCATGCAAAAAAGACTCTACCGATAGTACTGATCTTACACCGGCTAGCAATATGGCATTGGCCGATGAGTCGTACAACGATGTAAACAACATAGCTGATGAGGCTGCTACTACCGGCAGCGTAAGCTATAAAACCGACGATACCAACAGTCTATTGGCTGGTTGTGCCACCGTTACCCGCGATACTGTTAGTACACCACGTGTAACTACTATCGATTTTGGTACCGGCTGTGTAGGCGCCGATGGCAAAACCCGCAAAGGCCGTATTATAGTAACACACGATGGGCCTTACCGTAATCCTGGTACTACTATTACAGTTACGTTCGACAACTACTTTGTAAACGATAACCAGGTAACAGGCACCAAAACCATACATAATGATGGGGTAAACAATGCGGGCCATACATCATTTAGCATTAGTGTAAACGGGCAGATAATATTAGCCAGCGGCGCAGGTACTGTTAGCTGGACCTCGGAACGCACCCGCGAATGGATTGCCGGCGAAAGCACACCTAACCGCGATGATGACCAGTATTCAATAACCGGCTCGGCCAGCGGTACAGCTGCTAACGGCGACCAGTTTACTGCTACTATCAACCAACCGCTTATTCGTAACCTGGCCCCGGGTTGCCGCAGGCATTTTGTTAGCGGTGTTGTAACCATGCAGCGTACTAACCGCCCAGACCGTGTAATTGATTACGGCAATGGCAATTGCGACGATCTGGCCACAGTAACAATTAATGGTGTATCGCACACCATAACGTTGCACTAGATAGTGCTATTTCATAAAACAGAACAGGCTATCCCTTACAGGATAGCCTGTTCTGTTTTATGAATACCGGCCTAAATATTTCTACCCAACATAAAACCAATGGCCACAGCGGTGTAACATACCAGCAGGTTGCCAAATATGTTTAATAGTGCAGTTTTATAATTGCCGGTATTAAGCAGCATAAACGACTCGTAGCTAAAGGTAGAGAAGGTAGAAAAGCCACCGCAAAAGCCAGTAGCAATAAACAAGCGTATATTAGAGTTTTCTATCTGTTTACCGGCCATATACCCAAATAACACACCTAATATTAAACTGCTGATAGCATTTGAAAGGAAAGTACTTAGCGGAAAGGTTCCGGGTTGGTGTACATAGTAGCGGCTAAGCAAATACCGCGCTATACTACCCGAGCCACCGCCTATAAATACGAGTATATAGTTCATACTATTTGCCTTGTGCCTTAAGCTTTGCTTCGTTTTTGCGTTTACCTATGTTGTATAATACCTGAAAGATACCAAACATGACTGCAAAATAGGCAAAGGCGGCCAGAGTTATTACCCAGTCCCACTCAATAATATGCGTTATTAAAAAAAGCGATACCGGTAACGATAGTAAAGAAACAGCAATAAGCGTAAGTGCCACCAGCCTTTCGTTAAAGCCAAAATAAACCAGGTGGTGGGTAATATGATCTTTACCACCTACAAATGGCGATTGTTTACGCATTAGTCTGCGTATGGTAACCGTTGTGGTATCAATTAATGGTACTATAAAAAACAGCATAGGTATTACAAACTGTTTTAGCTGTATAAACTCGTTGCTGCCTTCGTCGCGATAGTTCCAAAAAAACAGTATACTGGTAGATGCCAGAAATACGCCCAAAAACTGGCTACCGGTATCGCCCATTATTATGCGTGAAGGGTTCCAGTTAAAATACATAAAACCGGTTAGGGCGCCCAGCACACCTACCAACATTACCAGGTAAAAGGTGCTAAGGTTATGGCCGCTAATGCCAACTACCGCAATAAGGCCTATAATAATACACATGCTTATGGAAGTGGTAATGGCATCCATATTATCGAGCATATTAATCGAGTTCATTAAGCCAATAACCCAAAGTGTGGTTATCACAAAATCAAACGCAGGGTTGCCCGATATCTTTATGTATACATCTGATATAATGAGAATAAAAGCACAAGATAACTGGGTAATAAACTTAGCCAGTGGATTGGTATTATAAGCATCATCGGCAAGGCCCAACAAAAAGCCGAGACATGATGAGGCGATAATGCCTATCAGGTGTTTATCCAGCAGGTAATTACTTTCGCGTGGCAGAGTACCTATTACTGATATTGACACCAGAAATACTATAAAAAAAGAAATACCCCCTATAGCAGGCTTTACATTTGCCGACCAGCGAATCTGTTGCACACCATCACTATTGCGCACACCCAGATTAAAAGAGAACTTTAAAAAAAGCCAGTTTATTAAAAACGAAAATAGAACACTGATTAAAAAAAACAGTGCCAAAAACGTTATGATGTATTGTGGGTTATCGGTCATAGTAACTATAGTTTACTATTTGCCAAAAAGCCTTTGCCAAAAGCCTTTCTTTTTGGGTTTGGTATCGGTGGTATAATATCCTTCGCCATATTTTTTACCATAATAACCGTAGCCATAACCGTAGCCGTAGCCGTAGCCGTAACCATAGCTATAACCATAATTATAGCCATAACTGTACCCGTAACCCGATGCACCACGGCCATAATCGTTTATTACTACCGATAGGTTACGAATCTTACTCTCACTCATTATCTTGTTTACATTACCTACAAAGCTGCGGTTTGAGTATGCGGCACGGAAAACGTAAATAGGATAATCGGCAATTTTTAAAATCTCCAATGCGTCAGTAACAAGCCCTATTGGCGGAGTGTCAATTAATATATAATCGTATCGCTCTTTCAGGTAATTCAGCGTTTCCTGTAGTGTTGGCAACAAGATTAGCTCTGATGGATTTGGCGGTACAGGACCCGCTACTATAAAATCAAGATTGGGCACTCCGGTTTCCATAATACACTCACGTATATCCGATTGACCGCTTAGTATTGTACTTATACCCCTATGTGTATCAACATCAAAAACTTTATCCAGCCTTGGCTTGCGCATGTCAAAGTCAAGAATTATTACCTTCTTGTTAAGCAAACTCAAAATAGCCGCTATATTTAACGAAACAAACGTTTTACCCTCACCAGGAATGGTAGATGTGGTGGCTACTATTTTAGTGCCCGGAGCCCCCGAAATAAACTGCAGCCCAGAACGTACAGCGCGAAAAGCTTCAGTAATGGTTGATTTAGGATCCTGTGTTACTACTATTTGAGAGCGCACCAGTTCTTCCTTATAACGTGGTATAACACCCAGCAGCGGCGCTTTCGTCTTACGCTCAACATCATCAACCGATATAATGGTGTTTTGTAACAGATATCTGATTACAATAACAACCAAACCGAGTATCATACCAACTAATACACCGGCAAGTTTTACAAAAGTCTCTTTAGGAGATATTGGTGTGTCTGCCAGAGTTGCTTTTTGCAATATGATATAGTCCGACACTATACCAGCACTAGCTATCATATAACTTGACTTCTCGTCGTATAGGTTCATTACGAAGTCATTTTTCATGCCTGCCATTTTATCTAAACGCGCAAACTTGCGATGTTTATCTGGCTCGGTAATCAGTTCTGCCATATACTGATTATACGCTTCGGTTAATCGGGTTTGGCGGGTACGCAATCTTACAATAGAATTATCTATAGCTTTTGCCAGTCTAATTTTCGATTCTTCAATTTCTTTATCAAGCAAACGTACATCTGGATGTTCTGGTGTAACGTCAATCAGTTCTTTATTTCGTTTTTGTTGTGTTTCATTTATGCTAGATATATCCTTAGAAAAATCCATGCCTTTGTCGTGAAACGTGTAGGTAGGAAATGTAGAATAATCATTCTCACGTTGCGCGGCTTTTTTTAATTCAACCAACGATTTAATATCGTTTACTATATTACGTATTTCTTCTTCATAACCCATTGACTTGTCCATCAACAGATCAGTGTAGTTTTCACCTTTTTCTAAAAAACTCTCTTTTAACTTTAATAACCGTATCGAATCAGAAAACTGATCAAACGCATTTCCAAATGTATCTATCTGCTGATCAAGAAACCGCAGAATATTCTCAAAACTTTCACGTTTGCGCTCCAGATCGTACACAATAAATTCATCCGATATTTTCTGGATTACATCTCGTGCCCTCTCTGGGTTACGATCTTTAAATAACAGCGATATAGTTTGTGTGGCAGGGTCAATAGGCATTACTGCCAGTTTATTCGATATATCGGCCTCAACTTCGGCACGTGTTAAAAACTTAAAGTAATACAGGCTATTTATATCATCGGGTGTTACTGAGTGTTTATACGAAATCGATATAGAAAAAAATGGCGTTGAAAGCACTTTGCCGGTATCGCTCGAGTACTCATAGTCTTTACCGCTCATAGTAAATGATAGATAGTATTTTTTGCCGCTTAGTATCTTTAAATAAACGGGTATCGTATAAATACTCTCATCTTTAACCTGGCCCGCTACCGAAAA
>JBJOOW010000388.1:0-5426 GCA_046051095.1 Bacteroidota bacterium
AAAATCTGAAAATCTTTCAAAGGTTTTTAATTTCATACAGATATATTTCGGGCGTTAGCGGCTGTTAGCTCCCCTCCTTCGCCGCTACCGCGGCGGATTTTTTAAGGAGGGGTGGCTCCGCGAAGCGGAGACGGGGTGGTAAACACACAGCCATTAAAACAAAACTATTGCGCAGGCAAATACTATATACAGTGTTATCACGGGGCATCAGCACCGTGCTTAACTTTTTTATAGCCCTGCTTATAGCACGCCACAGCGGCCCGGTTGTAAAAGGCGATGTTACCCTGCTTATTACCACAATGTCGTTCTTCCTTTTTTTCGGCAACATTATAGGCGGGCAGGCGCTGGTGTACCTTATACCCCGCAATAAAATAGAACTGCTGGCTGTACCCGCTTACCTGTGGAGCGTAGCCGTAGCCGGCATTGGCTTTATACTACTGCGCTATACGCACCTGATAGAAACCAGCCACGTACCCTCGCTGGCGGTAATGAGCCTGTTGTCGTCGTTAATACAGATACACCAAACCATTTTAATGGCTAAAAACAAAATTAGTACAGCCAACCTTGTTGCGGTAGTAGTGTTGCTTATACAGGCTGGTGGTGTGCTAACCTGCTTTTATTTTTTAGGTATAAGTGATAGTTACGCCTATATCTATGCTTCGCTTGTAGCCTATCTGGTTACTGCTGTTTTCAGTTTTTTTATGGTAAGGCAGTGGTTGCACTTCGGTTCGTTTTTCAAAAATTATTCATCGGCCGATTTATGGCAATCGTTCCGCTATGGGTTACAATACCAACTGGTAGAAATATTACAACTGTTTAACCTGCGCTACTACTTCTACCAGTTAGGTATACAACAGGGGCCGCAATACCTCGGTATCTTTTCTATAGGCATATCGGTACTGGAAGCCGTTTGGATAATACCCCGCAGCATGGCTACGGTGCATTATGTATCTACCTCTAACGCCGATGAAATAAAAAAACAGGTTGCACATACCATACAACTTATGCAGGCCAGCCTGCTATTTTGTGCTATAGCCCTGCTTATAATTTTTGCTATACCCAACCAGTTGTATGTATTTGTGTTTGGCCCCGGCTTTGCCAGCGTAAAACACAGTATGCGCTTTATGTACCCCGGTGTACTGGTGTACAGCCTGCTGCTGGTAATAAGCAGTTTTTACTTTGGCATTGGGCGCTATGTACCATTAATACTTGCCAATGCTGCAGGTAGTGTAACTATACTGCTGGCCGGTTATTTTTTAATTCCACCATTTGTAATGAGCGGTGCGGGGCTGGCGGCTACCCTGTCGTTTACGGCAGCTACTATGGTATTGTTAGGCCTGTTTATGGTTGAACAAAAAGTATCGCCGGCGGCACTGTTAACTCTCAAAGTAGATTTAAAAAAGATTTTGTTGTTTTGGTAACATAACCGGTAATGAAACAACGCTCAACACATGCCCCCGTAACCAGCCGTTTGCTGCTGCTACTGCTTTTTTGTATGGCAGCAAGCAGCGCTGCGGCGCAAACATGGCAATGGGCTAAAGGTGCCGGCGACATAGGCACCGATGCTGCCAGTGCTATTACTACCGACCCTTACGGCAACACTTATATTACCGGCAACATAGCTGGCCGCGCAAAGTTTTCGGGCACTATGTACCAGGGCAATGGGCTGTACGAAATATTTATTGCCAAGTACGATGCTACCGGCAACCTGCTATGGGTTAAGCTTGCCGGCAGCGATAGAAACGACCAGGGCAGAAGTATTAAATGGAAAAATGGTAGCCTGTATGTATGCGGCATATTTGAAGATACCGCACAGTTTGAAAACACTACCTTAATAAGCCGCGGCGAAAGCGATGCCTTTGTGGCCCGCTACAACGATAACGGCAACCTGCAGTGGGTAAAACAGGCCGGTGGTACGCAGTTAGACATAGCCATGGCTATAGATGTAGATGATAATGAAAACGTTTATGTAGCCGGCCAGTACGAACGCGCTATTACCATTGGGGCCAGTACGCTTACCACCAGCAATATTTACAGCGAATCTTTTTATGCGCGCTACGATAAAAACGGCAACCTGCATTGGGCCAAAACCACCACCGGCAACAATACCAACCTTATTACCGGACTCGCCTTTGATAATCACCACAGTATTTTCCTTACAGGTTTTTTTGGCAGCACCTTAGCTGTAGGTAGCAAAAGTATAGATGCTGTATCGGCCAGCTACGACATTTTTATTACTAAAGTAGATATAGATAACGGCAACACCGATTGGCTTAAACGCGCCGGTAGCACATACGAGGACGGTGCCCACGGCATATGTGCCGATGCCAACGGCAACCCCGTAATTACAGGTTATTTTGCCGGCACTGCTTATTTCGACAATAACAGCATTACCTATACCGATTATAACGATGTGTTTGTTGCCCGCTACGATAGCGCCGGCAACAATCTTTGGGCGCGCGCCGGTAAAGGCAACAAACTTGATACTGGGTTTGGCATTACCACCGATGAAAACAACAATATTTACGCAACCGGTATGTTTCAGAACATAATTGATTTTGATGGCATACAGCTAACCTCGCCCGATATACTTGACCGCGATATTTTTGTAGTTAGCTATACCCCCGATGGCACCATACGTTGGTTAGCCGAGGCCGGTGGCGAAGATACCGATTGCGGTATGGGTATTGCCATTGCACCCAACAACCGCATTACCATTGCCGGTTATTACCTGCACACCTGTAGCTTTGGTAACATTCCTATCGATTATGCCGATGGTGCCGATATTTTTGTAGCCAGCCTTACACAACCGCTTACAGGTATACCTGCTTTAGCCGATAGTCAGATAAATATTTACCCTAACCCTGCTACCACTAATACCGTAGTTACACTTACCGGTAATACAGATGGAAACTATGTAGTTACCAATACCAACGGCCAGGCCGTTACTACAGGCCGCATTACAGGTAGCAATACTACCATTAGCACTAATACATTAGCCAAAGGGGTTTATATAGTTACAGTAACTACCAACAATGGCAGTTACACGGGCAGGCTTATAAAAATGTAAGGCTTAATCGTTGCGCTCGCTAATGGTTACAAAGCCGCTGGCCAGCTTGCCATCTTTTTCGTCCAGCACATCTACTTTATAGTAACCGGGCTTGTAAAAAAACATCTTCTTCACAGCATATAGCGACTTAGGCGCTACCATCATCGATAGCTCGGCATACAGGCTGCCTACGCGGTCGTTCTCCATAGCAAACAGCTTAAACTTTAGCTTACCGGTAGCAATGGTATCTTTATTTATCACAATCAGTTGCAGGTAGGTTTTATCGCCTTTCCACTCAAAGGTACTACCAGCTTCTTTACATTTATCAAGGCTATCGGCGTTGGTGCAAAAAAGTAGGTCGTAGGTGCCGGCATAGCTGCACGTAACCAATAACGATACAAAAAGGGTTAGGGCCAACCTTTTCATTAGCTGAGTGGATTAAATGCAATATAGTGCTTTTCAAAGGTTTATTGCAAAATAAAACAACACAATTCTTTTTCAACTTTAACAGCCAGTTTGCTCATTTTCAGCATTTTCAACAATATCCATCTCACTATCAACGTAGCCTGCCCAATTCGCAAATTCAATTATCTTCGCGCCCCGATGAAAAATATCAGAAACTTCTGCATTATAGCCCATATCGACCACGGTAAAAGTACCCTGGCCGACCGACTGATAGAAACCACCAAAACTATCAGCGAGCGTAACATGATGGATACCGTGCTGGATAACATGGACCTTGAGCGTGAGCGTGGTATTACCATTAAAAGCCACGCTATACAAATGGACTTTGTACACGGTGGCGAAAAGTATGTACTTAACCTGATTGATACCCCCGGCCACGTTGACTTTAGCTACGAGGTAAGCCGCTCGCTGGCCGCCTGCGAAGGCGCACTGCTTTTAGTAGATGCCAGCCAGGGTATACAGGCACAAACTATCAGCAACCTGTACCTGGCTATAGAGCAGGGCCTTACCATTATACCTATTGTAAACAAAATAGATATGCCGGGCGCTAACCCCGAGCTGGTAGAAGACCAGATGATGAACCTGGTAGGCTGTAAGCGCGAAGAGATTATACACGCCAGCGGCCGTACAGGCTTGGGCGTAGATAAAATTTTCGATGCTATTATAAACCGCATACCTGCCCCTAAAGGCAACCCCGATGCTCCACTGCGCGCGTTGATATTCGATTCGATGTTCAACCAGTTTCGCGGTATTATTGCTTACTACCGTATACTGGATGGCAGCATTAAAAAGAACGACACTGTGCAGTTCGTAAATACCGGTGCTACTTATTTAGCCGATGAGGTAGGTATTTTACGTTTCGACCTGGAGCCACGTAACGAAGTACACACCGGCGATGTAGGCTATATTGTTACCGGTGTAAAAAACGTGAAGGAGATTAAAGTAGGCGATACCATTACATTAAAAAACAACCCGTGCAGCGAAGCTATAGATGGCTTTGAAGATGTGAAGCCGATGGTGTTTGCCGGTATCTACCCAATGGATAACGACGACTACAGCGATCTGCGCGACTCACTCGAAAAACTACAGCTAAACGATGCATCGCTGGTGTTTGAACCAGAGACATCAATAGCACTGGGCTTTGGTTTCCGTTGCGGTTTCCTTGGCCTGCTGCACCTGGAGATTGTGCAGGAACGTTTAGAGCGTGAGTATGACATGACCATACTTACCACCGTGCCGCAGGTAAGTTACGAAGCCTACCTGAACAAAGGCGACAGGGTAACTATACACAACCCGGCCGATATGCCCGACATTACCCGCATAGACCGGATTGAAGAACCGTACATTAAAGCACAGGTAATTACCAAGCCCGAGTACATAGGCGCTATTATGACTTTGTGCATGGATAAGCGTGGTATATTGATAAACCAAAGCTACCTGACAGAAGACCGCGTAGAGCTACACTTCGAAATGCCACTGGCAGAAATTGTGTTCGACTTTTACGACCGTCTTAAATCTATTTCGCGTGGTTATGCATCGTTCGATTACCACCCAATAGATTACCGCGAAGGCGACCTGGTTAAATTAGATATACTACTTAACGGCGAACAGGTAGATGCTTTCTCATCTATGATTCACCGCAGCAAGGCCGAAGACTTTGGCCGTAAGATGTGCGAAAAGCTGAAAGAGATTATACCGCGCCAGCAGTTTATGATTCCTATACAGGCAGCCATAGGTGCTAAAATTATTGCCCGCGAAAGCATATCGGCCATCCGTAAAGATGTTACCGCTAAATGTTATGGTGGCGATATCAGCCGTAAGCGTAAACTGCTTGAGAAACAGAAAAAAGGCAAAAAGAAAATGCGCCAGTTTGGTAAGGTAGAAGTGCCGCAAGAAGCCTTCATAGCCGTA
Organism: Bacteroidota bacterium; assembly: GCA_046051095.1. GTDB lineage: Bacteria > Bacteroidota > Bacteroidia > Chitinophagales > LD1 > Bog-950. Next base: position 5,426 of record JBJOOW010000388.1, read on the forward strand.
C
>JBJOOW010000389.1:0-2632 GCA_046051095.1 Bacteroidota bacterium
AAATGGATAAAAATCAAAAGAACCAGGAAATTGCCGAGCTTAAAGAAAAGTTCAGCAACTCATCATATTTCTATATTACCGATTCATCTACTTTAACTGTAGAGAAAATCAACAAATTCCGTCGCCTTTGCTTTAACAGCGGCATCGAATACCGTATTTCTAAAAATACGCTTATCCGTAAAGCGCTAGAGCAGGTTGAAGGTAACTACGAAGCCCTTTACCCACTGCTTAACGGCCCTACCGGCGTAATGTTTGGTACCGATGGTGCTACTCCGGCAAAAGTGCTGAAAGAGTTCAGAAAAGACGGCGAGCGCCCTATACTGAAAGGTGCTTACATCGATAGCGATGTATTTGTAGGCGATAACCAGCTTGCAACCCTTGCATCGCTAAAGAGCAAAGCAGAATTGCTGGGCGATATCATCGGCTTACTACAGTCTCCTGCAAAGAACGTTATCAGCGCTCTTCAGGGGTCATCTGGCCAGAAAATTGCCGGTTTGTTGAAAGCAATAGAAGAGAAAAAATAAGTATTGCTTTAGCAAAACATTTAATACAAAGTCCGTTCGGTTTCGAACGGACTTTTTTATTTTCAGCGCATGCCAAAGTGGTTACAGCAGTTGTTTACGTTTACCGGTACCGAGCAGAAAGGCGTAATAGCATTGGCTATACTATGCGTGCTGGCATTTGTGGTGCCGCGCACTTACCTGTATTTTAAACCGGCAACCACAGTAAGCAATACTGCCGCCAACGCACAGGTAGCTGCTTTTGTAAAAGAGTATGAGCAGCAAGTGAAAGATACAGACAACTATGAAGCACCTGTAAACGAACATCACACTACAGCCGTTAACCGCGCCACAAGCAATAATAGCGAAACAACTCAACCGCTTATTATTGACATAAACAAAGCCGGTGCCGATGAGTTTGAAAAGCTAAACGGTATTGGCGCTGTACTGGCTACACGTATTGTAAAATTCAGAGGGGTGTTGGGTGGCTTTGCAAGCGTAACCCAATTACACGAAGTATACGGCCTGCCCGATAGCACCTACAAGCGTATTAGTAAGCAGCTGATAGTAAAGCCGGGGCAAGTGCAACAAATAAACATTAACACCGGCAGCTATAAAGATTTTAAAGCACACCCATACCTGCGTCCGTTTGCTAAGGATATAGAAAGCTATCGCAACAAAAACGGCAACTATAAACAGGCAGCCGACCTTAAAAGCATAACCGGCATTACCGATAGCATATACCGTAAGATGGCACCTTACATCGCCGTTGAGTGATTGTTTTACTTACAAAACAGGAATGGCCTTGTGAATTTTGCCGTCAAAAAAATCAATAAGCAAGCAGTAACCCTTTTACAGCATCTCCTCTTTAACCCTATAATTTACACCACGCGTTTTAAGGTAGCCCAGTATAAAGTTAAAGCTGTTGTTATCGTCGCCCAGCATTTCGGGCGATATGATACCGCGTTTTTTATACTGCCCGTTTAATACCAGGTTGGCAGCAGCTGTAGCAGTGTAGCCCGTTGTGCGCGCCATGCTGCTGGTTTTGGTGGTAGTGTTATAGCGGTCGTACAAATCATAAGTATAGCGTTTGGCTTTGCCTTTTTCTTCACCCTCTACAATTACCCGCATTACAGTAAAGTCTTCTTCGCCCTCCTCGTATTTCCACTGCGGAAAAAGTATTTTGCCGGCCATATCTACCGGGCGCACTTTGGCCCCGTTTATCTCTATCTCATCGGTATTAAAGAAACCCGCATCGCGCAGGGTTTTCATCAGGTCTACATGGCCGGGGTAGCGCAGTGTTTTCTCAACCATGTCGGGCACATCCAGGTTTAGCAGGGTGCGTAGTCCATCCGTATTAAACGATTCCAGCGTGCCTACGCCTTCAAAATCTACAAACTCGGTTTCGCTTAGCGCCGGTTTGGTTACTATCTCGCTCTTCTCTACCAGGCGGGCGGGGCGGGTGTATTCTTCTATCACATCTACCGGCGAAAACGGTGCTTTGTACTGCCACGGCATGCGTCGCTCTACCGGCAGGCCACCCACCATACAAACAAACTTAGCTACCTTCATACGTTTGAAGTGGTAGCCAAGTATCAGGTTATCCATACCCGGGGCTACGCCACAATCTACTATGGCAGTTACCTTGTTTTGGCGGGCCAGCAAATCAAGCCTGAAGGGGTCCTCGGGAAAAAACGATATATCTACAATATTCTTTTTGGCGTTAACTACTGCTTTCAGCATCTCAAAGCCCATAAAACCCGGCACGGCACCCATCACCAGGTCGGCAGTGGCTACCACCTTTTTAATCTCTGCAGGGTCGGCCAGGTCGGCCTCTATGGTTTTTATTTTGCCGCCTTTCTGGGCAAGTGCCAGGTTGGCTTTGCTTTTATCTACCGAGGTTACCTCATAGCTTTTAGCCAGATCGGCAGCCAGTGTACGGCCTACCATTCCGGCACCTAATACAGTAATTTTCTTTTTCATACAGGGGTTAATTTAGTAACGGGTTATGCCTGTAAAAACGGGCAGGCTAGTATAAGCTGTTCTTTTTGTTAAATCGGTTGTAACTTACAAGAACAAACTAAGCAAATTTAGGCCTAAAATGTTTGCATAAAAGCTAATGAATGATATAT
>JBJOOW010000390.1:0-4726 GCA_046051095.1 Bacteroidota bacterium
ACTACCAAAGTTCCTTCATGGGGTGCTTCAATAGGTATACAGTACTACGTAGGTAAAGGTATTACGCCGTATGTTAACTATACCTACAGCGATTTGGATGACAAAAACCTGCGTAACAATGGTGCTACTGTACTGTCGGGTTTCAATACACCTAAGCACAAAATTAATGTGGGTGTAAATGCCAGCCGTGTGGTAGGTGGCTTAGGCTTTAACGCCAACTTTAAATGGGTAACCGGTTATAGCTGGCAAAGCCCGTTTGCCGATGGCTTTGTACCAAGTTTCCATACACTTGATATGCAGATTTACTACGAAATTGATAAGGCCTATTCTACCATCCGTATAGGTGGTTCTAACATTTACAACAACCGCCACATAGAGGCTGTTGGCTCGCCTAAAATTGGTGCGCTTTACTACATAGGCTGGACCTTCGACTTTGTAAACTTCGGTAAGAAAAATAAACAGATGTAAGCTTACACGCTCAAAATCCGGATGGAATCCAGTACAGAAGGCCACCTTATTTAGGTGGCTTTTTTGTTGGTGCCGGTTGCTGTGTATGGGGCTTGTGCGGTGGCAATGGCGCTCCACCGGCCCGGTCTATTTTAATGTGCTTTAGCACGCGTATATAATCTTTGGTGCGGGCATAGCGCATGCGCTTTAAAAACGCATAGTAGTTCTCTTCGGGGTTGGTATAGTTTTTATCCTGCCAGGTTTTGTAGTAATCTATACAGGCCTGCCAGCTATCAAAGCGCATATATTTTTTACTGGCCCTGAAACCAAACAAGTTGTTTTTGTCCATCAGCATTTTACTCTGAAACCAGCCGGTTTCAAGTATAGCCTGTTTCAGCACTATATCAGGGTGTTGTATACCAACCAGCACTATGTAGGCATGTATACTGTCCTTTATGCCGGCGGCACAATTGCCACTTACCAGCAAGCCAGTGGTAAGCAATAGTATTTGAAGTAGTTTTCTGATAGCAGATTTTTTGGTTACCCCTTTAATTTCAAACACCGTACCAGTTAGTACTTTGGGGTTTAATATGTGGCAAAGGTAGGGCGCTTATGCTGTGTTGGTTTACACTTTTCCACGGGTGTCAAATAGTCTGTGAGGCTATATATGCAGTTGTCCAGGCCGCCTGAAAGTTAAACCCGCCCGTAATGGCGTCAATATCAAGCACTTCGCCGGCAAAATACAGATTAGTATGTTTTTTGCTTTGCATGGTTCTAAAGTCTACTTCTGCCAAATCAACCCCTCCTGCTGTTACAAACTCATCCTTATTGGTCGATTTTCCGGCTACTTTATACCGTGCCCGGGTTATTTCTGCGGCCAGGGCGTCTATCATACTGTTCGATAAGTCGGCATAGTTACAGTTGGGTTTGGCTATATGTTGTGCTGTAATTCGTTCCCACAGCCTTTTGGGTATATCGAACAGCGGTGTGGTTGCTACGCCCTTTTTGGGGTGGCTTTGCTTGTAGTGTTTAAGTGTGTCTTTTACTTCGTTGGTGTCGGTACTTATCCAGTTTACTTCAATTTCAAAATGATGGTTTATTGCAGATAGTGCCCTTGCCCCCCAGGCGCTTAACCGCAGTATAGCAGGGCCGCTCATACCCCAGTGTGTTATCAGTAACGGGCCGCTTGCCTGTAGTTTTGTGTTTACCACACTTACCTGTGCCTGTGGTACCGATAACCCTTCCAGGCCTTTAATTCGCTCATCTTTTATATTAAACGTAAACAGCGATGGTACCGGTGTTACAATGGTGTGGCCCAGTTGTTTTAGGGTATCCCACACACCATGCGATGAACCGGCTGTAACAACAACCGCATCGGCTTTTATAACCATACCGCCGGTGGTATGCACTAACCAATTATCGCCATCGGGTACCAGGTTGCTTACCCCCGTACTGTATTTTATTTGTATGCCAAGGCGTTTTACCTCGGCCATAAAACAGTCTATAATAGTTTGCGAGTTATCGGTTACCGGAAACATACGCCCATCTGCTTCGCGTTTAATTTTCACACCTCTATCGGCAAACCATTGTAATGTGTTGGTAGGGTTAAAGCGATTAAAGGGCCCCAGTAATTGTTTCTCTCCACGCGGATAAAACTTAACCAACTCCTTAGGGTCGAAACAGGCATGTGTAACATTACACCGGCCACCTCCGCTTATTTTAACCTTGTTAAGTACGGTACTGGTGCGTTCCAGAATAGTTATTTGGTAGGCAGGGTTTTTAATGGCGCAGTTAATAGCCGCGAAAAAGCCTGCAGCCCCGCCACCTATAATTATAACCTGTTTGCTCAATGTATAATAGCCTTTTTAAAGGCGTTTAGGGTAACTGTTATACTACCTGATAGATATCGCGCAGGTTACGGCCCAGGCCATCGTAATCAAGCCCGTAGCCCACTATAAACTCATTTGGTATCTCCATGCCTACGTAGTCTATTTTCAGGTCGTTTTTAAGTGCCATGGGTTTGTATAGCAACGAAGCCACTTTAAGCGATGCCGGTTTCTGCTCGTAGAAAATGGGCAGAATTTTAGCCAGTGTGTTACCGGTGTCTACTATGTCTTCAATTATGATAACATGGCGGCCCTCTACTTCCTGATTTAAACCGATGATTGTGTTAACCGCCCCGGTAGAAGAGGTGCCCGCATACGAGGCTGCTTTAATAAAGCATAGTTCGCAGTCAAGCATTAGTTCCTTTATCAGGTCGCTTGCAAACATAAACGAGCCGTTTAATACCGGTATCAGTAACGGACGTTTGCCAATATAATCTTCATTAATCTGGTGGGCTACCTGGCGCACAGCACTCAGTATCTCATTCTCGCTTTTGTATAGGCGAAAGGTCTTGTCGTTCAGCCTTACCTGCTTCTCCATTCAGTTCTTGCTTTTGCCAAATATAACCGGATGCCGCGAAAATCAGAATATCGTACAAATAAAATGGCCGGATGCTGCTATTTTACTGTACCCGGCCACCTAAATACCTGTCAACGTTTACTTCTTAATCTTATCCTGAAAGTACTTTTCAAACTTCTCTACCTTAGGTACTATTACATAGCTGCAATAAGGGTTTTTATCCTTGTTCAGGTTGTAATAGTTCTGGTGGTAATCTTCTGCCTTATAGAAAGCGCCCAGCGGGCTTATCTCGGTTACAATAGGTGCATCAAACGCGCCGCTTTTGTCCAGACCGGCTTTAATATCTTCCGCTATCTTTTTCTGCTCATCGGTGCTGTAAAATATTACTGAGCGGTACTGAGTGCCCTCATCGGCGCCCTGCCTGTTTAGCGTGGTGGGGTCGTGCGTTTTAAAAAATACCTCCAGTATTTCGGCCAGCGTAATTTTGTTGGCGTCGTATACTATCTGTGTGCACTCGGCATGGCCGGTCATACCGCTGCATACCTCGCGGTAGGTAGGGTTTTTAATTTTGCCGCCGCTATAGCCCGATGTTACAGATATAACACCATTTAAGCGTTGAAATATTGCCTCGGTACACCAGAAACACCCACCACCAAAGGTGATGGTATCTGTCTTCACATTTGCATCCATAATTATTGGTTTGTTTTTATCGGTTGGTTGTACAGCAGTATTCTTCTGCCCGCACGAAGTAAGCGAAAGCAGTGCAAATAGTGCTGTGGTTATATGTTGAATAGCCCTGTGCATATTTTTATTGGTTAGACGGGTTATGTTATATAACCTTACAACACTAAGAGCATGTTTTTGTTTAGTAAACGGATATATTTTTTGCTATGTACATTATACGTTTTGAATATGCTATCCGGCTTTTGATAAAAGACAAATCTGTTTCTTGTAGCATTTTACGAAGGCTTATTTTACATCGTATGTAATCTCGCTTGTCTTGAAATCTTGTGGTGTATTTCCGTTTATCAATCGGTTTTATATTAACTACTTTATTGTGTTTTGAGAACACCACACGACAACTAAAAATCCAGTTTTTCAATTCTTTATTATGGGCAATTTGAGTTAAACGATTTGAAAGGTATGTGTTAACGCTATCTCTCATTTTATCTAAGTATACAAGGTCACTCCAATGCTTCGTTCTATATTTTATTTGAGCTTTTGAAGGTACATGCAATGTAAACATGCTACCATCATTGTATTTACCGGGACTTAGCTTTCCCACGAAATTTTTATTTATATCTTTTAGGTTAAGTATCTCTCTTACTGTATCTGCAAATGTTTCAATTAATGCCGCTTCCGGTACTTCGTCCATAACTGCATACGGGCTCCAGTAGATTTTGTAGCTATAACAGCAATCGTTTGTGGTTTCAATGCTGTATGTTTCTCCATCACATCCGCGACTCCAGCCTTTTATTTCTTCTTCGCTTGGTATATCTTTTACTTTCAGGTATTCTTCATATACAGACATTAGTAAAGAATCGCTTAGTGTGTATTTTCTATATACAAGTTTACTCTGCCCTTTTTCTTTCTTAGGTTGTCGATTTGTAAAAGCTATTGCGAAGCCAGTAAAATGTTGATAGTTGTTAGTACATAGCTGAAACATTATCTGATTTCGCCAGAATCGTAGCGTAAAACTATCGGTAGATGCTGCGAGGTGTTTTATTTTAAGGCTTTTTACCTTTTCCATTTGCCACTTATACCATACTGTTGTGTCACCACTTTTATTATAAGGTATACTTGTTTGCTTAAGCAGTTGTGCGGATAGGGTTATATTAAAAACACAAAGCAGCACCATTAGTGCTGCATTGATTAG
>JBJOOW010000391.1:0-6592 GCA_046051095.1 Bacteroidota bacterium
AAACAAGGGCGCCAGATAGTGCCCAGCGCACGTGCAGCCAACTTTACCATGAACCGCAAAGCCATACGCGATTTAGCTGCAAAGGAACTGGGGCTTAAAACAGCCAACTATCGTTATGCTACAACGTTGGCAGAATTGCAGAGCGCCGTTAAAGAGGTAGGCATACCCTGTGTAGTAAAACCCCTTATGAGCAGCAGCGGCAAAGGACAAAGCACTATTAAAAGCGAAGCCGATATTGAAAAGGCATGGAACTACTCGCAAAGCGGTAAACGCGGCGACCTGGCCGAAGTAATAGTAGAAGCCTTTGTAAAATTTGATACCGAAATTACCCTGCTTACAGTAACACAAAAAAACGGGCCTACGCTTTACTGTCCGCCCATAGGCCACCGGCAGGAACGTGGCGACTACCAGGAAAGCTGGCAACCTTGTGCTATTAGCCCCGAGTTACTGAAAGAAGCACAGGATATAGCCGGCAAAGTAACCAAAGCACTAACCGGTGCCGGTTTATGGGGTGTAGAGTTTTTTCTGGCAGCCGATGGTGTTTATTTCAGCGAACTATCGCCACGCCCGCACGATACCGGTATGGTAACACTGGCCGGCACACAAAACCTAAGCGAGTTTGAATTACACGCCCGTGCTGTATTGGGTTTACCTATACCACAAATAGAATTGCTTAAAAACGGCGCCAGCGCCGTTGTACTGGCCGATAAAGAAGGTATTAACCCCGAGTACACCGGCATAGCCGATGCCATTAACGAACCCAAGACCGACATACGCATATTTGGCAAACCCACTACCCGCCCCTACCGCCGCATGGCTGTTACATTGGCGTACGATGAGTTAACCAGCAATGTAGATGAGGTTAAGCAACGCGCTATAGATAATGCTAAAAAGGTAAAGGTGTTAAGCCAGGGGCCTGCTACACTGGCATAATCCAAAACAAAAACGGGTACTGTTAAACAGCACCCGTTTTTATTTTTATCACATTACTATTATTTCATAGGCTCCATACCCCACTGCCCCCATTCTTCGTAAGCCGGTCCGTAAACGCTGGTTACACGCAACCCGTTAAGGCGCATTATAATTTCTAACTGCCCGCGGTGGTGTGCCTGGTGCTTAATAAGTATGCCCAGTGTAACGCCGCGTTTCCACTTTTCGCCATACATGTCATCTTCTTTTTCTAAATCGGCATCGGTCCAGCCGGCTAGTTGTTTTACCAGGCTATCGCTCGATTGTTTGTAGGTATCGTAAATTTCTTTTACAGTTTCGCCGTTGTAATCAGTCTGGTTTTTGCCTTCAATAGCAAGGCCGGTTTTCTCCATCATCTCTTTCACGGTATGCGTAATATGCCATGCCAGAAAGCCCGCCGTGCGTACACGCTCGTGTAACTTCTTATCCAGCACTTCATCGGTAAGTAATGCAAACAGCTTTAATGTGCCTTCGCTTTCGTATTTCCATTCGTTTAAAAAATCCTGAACTTTGGTGTACATAGTGTGGTTATTTGTTTTTTAATATGCTTTCAATTATAAAAGTAAACTCGCTTAACATAATGGCAGTAGCCCCCCATATTACATGCCCGTTGTAATGGTAAGCCGGTACATGTACCTTGTTGCCATCAAATATCGTTATCTCGGTTTGCATGTTTATGTTGCTGTAATCCAGAAAAAACTCAACCGGTATCTCTACCACTTTCTCTACCTCATTAGGCTGTGGCGTAAAGTGAATTTCTCCGCCGGCAAAACCAACTGTTGGCTGCACTAAAAAATTGCTGGGGGGGATATACAGTTCGCTAAGGCTTCCCAATAAATCAATCTGGTTGCGGGTTACGCCTACCTCTTCTTCAGTTTCGCGCAAGGCTGTTTCAATTAAGTCTTTATCAGCTTCATCTTTTTTTCCACCCGGAAAACTCATTTGCCCGCTGTGTACACCCTGATAGGTATGGCGTTGCGTAAAGGCAAGATTCAATACACCGTTGCGCTCGTACAACAACACCATTACACCGCTTACACGAGGGTTTTGTTTGGCAATGTATTCGCGCGTTAACCGCTGGCGGTAAGGTGGCGCCAAGCGGTATTGGGCATCTTCGCCGGGTAACGGCAGGGCCAGCTGTGCCCGCAAATCATCTATAAACGCCCGTTCAAATTTCATTATACAACATTAACTTTTCTAATAAAAACCAAATTACAATTTTAGCCACGAAGAATTATCTTTGACGTCCTTAAAAAAAACAGGACACAAAAAAAATTACTACAATGCTATCGCGATTTATTACTACAGGCGTAACTGCTGACGAGAAAGAAGTTGTACTTGCTTACCAACTAAACGAAGAAGAATTTAAAGTTAACCTTTATGTTATTCCGCGCCTTGCCCTTAAAGGCGAAGCTATGGAACAGCTGGAGAAAAACTGGGTAGAAGGCGAGGCCTTCGAGTTTCCGGAAGGAACTGCCGAAGTAACGCCTAACCTGAATGCCGAATCGTTATTGCCGGATGATATCCGGTCTGACGAGGTTGGCAAAATACGTGCTAAACAAAATGAATGGGCGTACACCCTGCTTACCGCTAAACTTTGGGAAAGCTACCTGAACGAACTGGAAGTGCTTAAAAAACGTGGCGAAGAACTTACACAGTACGACCGCCAGTTATTTGATGAAGCCAAATCGTTTTGGGAGCGCGTGCTGGAGCACCGTAAGGAGCGCGACATTAGCCAGGAACGCCTTGATAAAATAAAAGACGATGTAAACTCGGTATTTGAAAAGCTTAAAACTTTCCGCAAAACCGAAAGCGCCGAATTTGAAGCTGCATCGGCTAAAGTGCGCGATGAGATTGTTGCCAAAATAGAGGACCTTAAAAAACGCGCTAACGAAAAAGCAAACTTTAAAGCCCTGCTAGAGGAATTTAAAACCCTGCAAAACGAAAGCCGTAAAAACCGTTACAGCAAAGCAGATGATACCCAACTGCGTAAGCTGTTCGATTCTGCTTTTCAGTTTATAAACGAGCAGCGCAACCATTTCTTCAGCGATATGACCGCATCGCGTATTAAAGGCCTTAACGAGGTAATTGATAAAATGACCACCAGCCTTAACCGCGACCTGAAAGACCGCGATTACCTGCAAAAGAAAACCGAAAGCAGCCGTGCCACATCGCTGGAGGTACAGCTTACCAAGGTTAAGATTAACATGCTGAACGAAACTATTGCCAGCAAAGAAGAAAAGCTGAAAGATATACGCGCTACGCTGGAGAAACTACAGAAACAAGGCAGCAAAGGTAAAAAGGCCGATAAGCCTGAAACTACCGAAGGCACCACTGAAACAACTGCCCCTGCCGAAACAGAAGCAACTACCGATGTAATTGTGGAAACACCTGAGAGCGATAACGCTACTCCAACTGCAGGCGAATAGACTTGCGGCTGTTGTTTACCGTAATAACACAATTATAAACTCCCTTTGCAATGTCGCCGATATTCAAAGGGAGTTTTTGTTTGCCCGCACCAAAGGGCTGGTTGCACACCTGCTTAACCAATGCCCCTTTCATATCCAGCAGCTCTATAGTTACCGCCTGCGGCTGTGTTAGCTCAAACTCCAGTTGAACCTTACCGGTAGTTGGGTTGGGGTAACAATAATAATTAAGCACCGCATTGCTTACCTCGTTAATAACGTTGGGCACTTCAATAGTATCTAAATACACCTCGAACACACGGGCACTGGCAAAGCTTAACGATGGGTCGGTGCCGCTTATGTTTAGCTCGGGGCTTTCTATGCCACCTACTATATACCCCAACCGTTGATGGTGTGGCAGTTTATTAAGATGTATAAAATGTTTACGGGTAATGGGAATGTTAAGCTCGTTAAAAAAGTATGCGTTGGTACCCAACAGCGCCGGCATATGTATGCCTGCATCTATCTCGTGGTATTTGGTATCAATATCGCGGGCCACGTCGCTAATGGTTTGTACAAACGGCACCAGCGAATCGGTAACAGTAGTATTGGTTAGTGTATCCATATAGTACATACTCATTCCACCAAAAAACAAGGTGTGTTGCAAAAAGCTGGTAGAGTCGTACAGGTTACACACAGCGCTATGGTACTGGCTCAGGTTCTGGTTAAAGTCGTTTCTTATGTAAAAGGTATCTTTAAAAATTTCGATAGGTGTAAAGTATGGCAGGTTAGCCTCTTTACGAAACACCCCGCTATATGCTAACAGACCCTCACCTCTAAATGCATCGTAAAACGGAACCAGGTTGTAATCGCGCCGGCGAAAATTAGCCGTATCGCGCACCGCCCGGTAATTGTATATACCAAGTGTGCTTCCATCATCGGCTATCTGAAACTTACGTATCTCGTGGCTGTACTCCTGTCTGAAAAAACCGGTTGTATCCGACCGGTCGTAGTAGCCATCAAACCGGTGGCCAAACACCAGGTAGTAGGTAGAATCCATTTTTTGCAGGTGCGCCCCACATATAGCCAATGTAGTATCCGTATACTGCCTGAAATAACTTTCGATAGGTGCGCCGCTTATTACAGCCTGCATCAGGCCTTTCATATTAATAGCAGTAAGCGTGGGCCAGGTTACAAAATTCTCAATCGCATCTTTCCAACCGTACCCGCCTACCATGTACAGCATGGTATCGTTCAGATAAAACTCCATATTGCTACTGGTAATGGGCTCGCGTATGCTATCGGACAGGGTAAACGCATCGGCGCTCCAGCTTTGATCGGTTGCCGGGTCAACTATATAAATGTTGCTGTTTACGCCCGACGTAGGAAAAGCAAACGGAGGCTGAAAACCATGTATACCGTTTTTACGACCACCAATAAAAAACCACTTGCCGTTATACTCGCCAAAGGCCCCGGAGTGTACCGCCGGTGCCGATGTAAGGGTAGATGGCACCAACCTTAGTGTAAAGCGCTGTTGGGCAGGCAGTACAAAAACCAACAACAGGTATAGCGGCAACAGTATCAGTTTCTTCATATGCCAAATGTAAAATCTTTCCACGGCAATAGCAGCCTGCCTTATATGGCATTAGCTTGTTGTGCGTAAGCTATAGGAATGCCGTTTAGTATTGCCTTGTTGGTTTTCTAATCATGTTAACCCACCCACCATCTAAAAAACTCATTATTAGCATTTTGTAAAAATTCGATGTTAACCCCCTAAAAATCGCCTTGCAAAAGTCTAATAATCAATAAATTACAAACACCAGTTTTTTTAAAAAACACTTTAAGTATTGATTATCTCACGAAACATTACAAATTATTGATTATCAATATTTTGTTTAAAATGCTAAATATTTTACCAAAATAATTAGCATTTTAAAAATTACTTTTACAGCTTTGCGTTCTAAACAAACGGAACTATGAGCAAGGTAATTTACAGAACCCAGAACCCCAGCAAAGCACTTGAACTTAAACTGGAGCAAGAGGCCGGAAACCAGTACCACATTTTCCTTTCGGGTATTACTGTAAACATGAGCAACTGTAGCGGCGGCCGCTGCGGCGATGCGCAGTTTATTGATACCGAGACCTATATATCGCAAACGTTCCCTACCCTTAACCTGGCTACACAGGTGTATAACAACTACAAGGAGCTATACCTGGATTAATACAAAATATACGGCTGACCCGGCTGTTAAAAAGCTCCCGCCCTTAGTGGCAGAGATTTAGGGTAATTCCGGCTGTTAAAGTCTCCCCTAGGGGGAGATTTAGAGGGGCCGGGGCTTGCTGTTGGATGGCGGCTTATACATAAAACAAGGACAGGCCCCGTGGTCTGTCCTGTTTTTTATCAACAGGGTGGAGTTGTTGATTTCTACTCAGTTTCTACATTCGCGCCTCGTTAATTTCACGTGAGTTTTTTTGAATGCGCAATTTCAATGCGCTGTACCCTAACAATTTCGAATTATGGCTAAAGAACAGGAAGTAAGGTATACCGAAGATGATGTAAGAACCCTCGACTGGCTGGAACACATCCGCCTGCGCCCCGGTATGTACATTGGTAAAACCGGCGATGGCAGCAGTATGGATGATGGTATCTATATTTTGCTGAAAGAGGTAGTAGATAACTGTATTGACGAGTACCAGATGGGCTACGGCAAAAAGGTAGATATAACCGTTACCAAAGAGAAAGTTACCGTACGCGATTATGGCCGCGGTATACCATTGGGCAAACTGGTTGATTGTGTTAGCCAGATAAACACCGGTGCCAAGTATGATAGCAAGGCCTTTAAAAAATCGGTGGGGTTAAACGGGGTAGGTACCAAAGCCGTTAACGCGCTTAGCACCTACTTTAAGGCTTATGCCGTACGCGAAGGCCAAAAGAAAACAGCCGAGTTTGAAGGCGGTAAGCTTACCAAAGAAAGCAAGATTGAAAAAACCGATGAGCCTAACGGTACCTACATAGAGTTTTTGCCCGATGGCAAGATTTTTAAAAACTACCACTACATACACGAGTATGTAGAAACCATGGTGCAGAACTATACCTACCTGAACACCGGTTTAACGTTTTACTACAATGGTGCCAAGTATGTTAGCCAGCGCGGTTTATACGACCTGCTTAGCAAAAAGAAAGAAAACGCCGACCTCATCTACCCTATCATTCACCT
>JBJOOW010000392.1:0-3513 GCA_046051095.1 Bacteroidota bacterium
TTAACAAAGTAGAACAGTGAGGACAAACTGGATACTCAATGGAAGCTTTTAAAATCATTTGTTAAGGGTTAAGTAAGTGGATAAATGTTTAAGTACCTCGATTGCTTTCTCTCCTTTTTGTTGCTGTTGTATTTCTTCATCAAAATTACCTATTTGGAAACTATGGTTGATACCCTCTATTTTATACATTACCTGATAGACGTATTCAGCCATATTGCCATTAGCCAAAGTTTCAAGAATTAACGCGGGGTTATTGGTTGGTTGTATAACAATATCCCATTTAGTCATATAGCCGCCTATTCTTTCACTTTTTTTTCGGCTAAGTAGCGTCCAATCTTCTATGTTGCTTTGTGTATTTGATGACATGAGTATTATTGTTTTTGTAGTTGTATACCGGTATGGTTATTTAATGTGCCATATAACAAAAATAACAAATAACCGGTTAGTTAACAACCGCGCCGGCGCTTAACAATTGTACAAATCGTTAACATGTACCTGGCCCGTTAACAACACACCGGGCTTTTTGCTATCTTCTCTCCTACCTGGTGCCAGCTTATTAACTGCTTTACTTTTTCTATCCATTATCCTACACATAATACGCGCCTATATAGACTGTACTACATAGAGCTATATACGCAACTTTTTACAGCCATTTACAGCCCTGTTATACACACAATTTGCTTATTAAAACGGGGTGTAGATTTGTAGATTTGGAAAATCTATCTACCTTCGGAGTACGAAAAAGAAAAACGCCCTGGTGAATTTCGACCTCAACCAAGGCGTTTGTAACAACAATATGAAAGCTAAATTAGCCATAGTAAGCAATAAAACAACAGGCGGTAACTTTAAGTTATCCACTGTTTTTAAGTATAAAAAAGCCAAAACAAGCTTTAAATAGCTTATTTTGGCTTTTGTTCTTTATAAACCTACCGGTAGGGGAGGAGCTGAGTAGCAATCATATGCCACTACAAAAACTCAGTAAAACGGTGTTTCGGTTGTACCGAACATATGATTAATTATAGTATAAAAGCTATCGCATAAAGGCGGGTAGTAAGGCTGATAACGAGCCTAAATGGATTACAAGTAATATAAGGATATGTAATGCCGGATTAGACAGGTTAAACAAATTGGATTGCTGTCGGCAGATCGGATAGACAGAAACTTACGTTTTAATAATTCAGGAACCGAACCGGGAAATAGCCAAAAGAAAAAATTACTTGTGTAAGAAATCGAAAACAGCATCTATAAACAGGACAGGAGACGTCGGAAAATTTTAAGCTCTACTGCAGCGTTATAACACCGTATATGAAAAAAACACTACTTGCATTGGCCCTTTGGGTAGGGCAGCTCCTCTCCCATGCTTCGGGCACTATTCACGTTTTTGTACCCCTTTGCGATAACGTAAACCAGGGCATAGTAAAAGTACCCGAAAAGATTGGCAATGGCCAGGACCCGGCAAACAACCTGTACTGGGGCTGCGGGTACGGTGTTAAAAGCTTTTTTGCCAAGGCTGCCGAATGGCAGGTAGTAAAAAAATGGACCAAGCCTGCGCCTAACATACTGGAGCGGATTCTGTTTAAACACAAAGCCACCGGCACGTATATGCTGGCTGATGCGTACGACGGGGCACATATAAAGGAATGCACGGTAGATTTTTTAAACGCCAGCGCCGGCAATTTTGTGTGCAATATTAAAACTGATTCAGGCACGGTTTTAAAGTTTGGCGGCTCGGCCAGCCTGCTGGCGTACACCGGCCATGATGGGCTAATGGACTTTAGCCTGGATGAGCTACCGGTAAAACAGAACAACAATAAGCGAGATATAATTGTATTGGCCTGTTTTAGCCGTTCGTATTTTACGCCTGCTATACGTAGTGCTGGCGCCAACCCGCTGGTGTGGAGCTCGCACCTGATGAGCCCCGAGGCTTATACTTTAAAGGCTGCTATAGATGGCTGGCTTAAAAATGAAACCCCTGAGCAGATACGCACACGTGCAGCAAATGCCTACAACCAATACCAAAAGTGCGGAGAAAAGGCAGCACGTAATTTACTGGTAACAGGGTTTAAGTAAAGCGGAGTTAAATAGGTTATTACCTTCCCCAAATATTAATATATATTATATATAAATATTATTGAGGGGTTAACATTTTAATAGGAGGGGTATTAACATTTGAAATTGTAAGTAATTAAAATTCAGTGGTTTATATTGTAAGGGTGTTAACATGGTGTAATTTTCTGGTTAAAAACTCACCAATTCTTCGGCCCCAGCCAAAAATCTAACCGGTAGTAAAACAGCGGTAAAAAGCCAAGCTGGTAAACCTCTCGGGCAGGCTCCTGCGGGCTAACGTATTGTATGCGAAGTATGTTTTTGTACTGGGCCACATTCACTAAATCAATACCGACCTCGTGCGTATAGCGCTTGGTGTTACAGCGGTAGTTAAGCTTAACATCAAATCTGAAATAAGGCTTAAACTGTTTGCTGTTACGGTCAGCATCGCGTACAACAGGGTCTTCGTGTAGTTGCGATAAAGTTGTATCGTAAGGGGTATAACGCTGCCCGCCGCCAAAAGTAATTTTGCCACCAATACCGATTGTATTTAAGCGTTTTTTACCCCATTTAAACTCTTTAGTGCCTAATGCATTAAGAATATAGTTGCCGTTAAAATCGCTGTTGTACCATTTTTTGTTTCCACCCTGCAAACGCGAATCGTAAAGCGACGCACTGAACATAAAAAACCAGTTATGGGTAAAAAACTTCTCCAGCGTAAACTCAAAACCCATGTTACGGCCAAGGCCTGCACTTTTCAACTTACCAGGAAAGAAGCGATCGAAACCACTACCTTCATTCAACATGTTATAAGAAGTAGCATAGGTATCTACCGGCAGGCTCCATAGTTGCTGGTAGTATATTTCGGTTTTAATACGGATATCTTTTTTAAAGAAAACATCGTAGCCAGCAACCAGATGGAAACTGCGCATAAAGTCAAGTTTCTTATTGTACTGGTACCCTTTATCATCCTGAATAAAGTACTGGTAAATGGGCAGCATTTGAGAATGAAGTCCGGTACCAAATGAAAAACTTTGATTTTGCTTAAACTGATACTTAATTGAGAAACGCGGTTCCAGGCTCCACGAATGATTAAGGGTAAGATACTGACCATGCAGGCCAACCACAGTACTTACTTTTTCGCTAACAGCATATTTCCACTGTGCAAACGGTTGAAACAATAAATGAAAACCATCGCGATTATTAAGGCGTTTTTGCCATGTGTACTGTGTAACATTGGTTTCAAACTGTGGCTCCAGCAGGTTGCTATCTACAAAAAACGGTTGCAGCATTTCTGTTACAATACCGTAACGGACCGAGCTACGGGCGCTTACCTTGTTATTGCGAATAAATGATGCAGTGTAACGTGTATTTACAAAATAGTAGTCAAGTTTACGGTAAATGCTATCCAATACATAGTTGCCGGTAATAGCATCTACGTGGCGTATAACCCGCTCAAAATGGTTT
>JBJOOW010000393.1:0-2663 GCA_046051095.1 Bacteroidota bacterium
CGTTTGCCAAAACGCGCTATGCGCAGGCAAACAAAAACCTGAAAGACCTGCTGGGCGCACTTAAAAAAGGCGACCTTGAAAAATTTGGTTCGATAGTGGAAGAAGAAGCAATGACACTGCATGCGTTAATGATGTGCTCTAACCCATCGTTTATACTTATGGCGCCTTCTACCCTAAGTATGATTGAGAAAATACGCCGCTACCGCGAGGAAACCAAACTGCCGGTTTACTTTACATTAGATGCCGGCCCTAACATTCACCTGCTATACCCTAAAGACATTGCCAAAAAGGTAGATAAGTTTATTTACGCTGAACTGGCTTTGCTTTGCGAGCAGGGTAAAATGATACACGATAACGTTGGCCGTGGCCCTGTTAAAGTAGTGTAGTTGTAGCTTGTTATAAATGCAGTAGTAACCCACAAAACACAAAACAGGTGGCAGGTAAGGTATCGCATAAAATATTCAACTCTAAAATTCTATTGTTTGGCGAGCATATCATCAACAAAGGGGCTAAGGGTTTGGCGGCACCGGTAGAGCAGTATAACGGCATGTTTAAGTTTGGCAGTTTGCGCATGGCCGATATAGCCGCATCTAACAAATCGTTGGAACTGCTGGCTAACTATATTGTATACCACGATCAGATAGCATCGCAATACGATACCAATTCGTTTTTAGAAGATATAGAAAAAGGCTTGTATTTCGATTCGAACATACCGCAGGGCTATGGCCTGGGCAGTAGCGGTGCATTGGTTGCAGCGGTATACCACCAATACAATAAGTTTAGAAAAAACAGCACACCGGTTACGCGTGTAAAACAGGAACTGGCCTTACTTGAAAGCTATTACCACGGTAAAAGCTCGGGGCTGGATGGTATTGTATGCTACCTTAACAAAGCCGTACTGGTAGATAAAGGCGAGGTTACCGAAGCTTTTAATTTACCTCACGCACAAAAACCGGTATTGAAACTGTTTTTAATAAACACACATATACCACGTAGTACATCGCCGTTTGTAAACCTTTTTTTAGAAAAATGTAAGGACCCTAAGTTTATGGGTACTATTCAAAAAAGCCTGGTGCCTACTACCAACATAGCTATAGAAAGTTTTATGAAAGGCCAGCACCAGCGGCTGATGGATTCGGTAAAACTAATATCGCAATTGCAATACGACCTTATGCCCGAGTTTATACCGGCTAAGTTTAAAGAGGTGTGGCGGCTGGGGTTACAACAAAATGCTTTTCACCTTAAAATATGTGGTGCCGGCGGTGGTGGTTTTATTATTGGCTTTGCCCACGCCGATGCCGACTTAAGTCTATTGCTTGGCCCGCTGGATGTTGTAGAGTTAATGAAGATTTGATTCTCAGCTAACCAGTATCCCCGTTTTTTACTTCTTCATGTTGTTATACATTAAATCGGGTTTAATTTGTTTTTTGCTGCTTATAACCTGTAGTTGAAAGGATATTAACTAAATACTTTTGTATTTTAATGTATTTAAACATTTTTTTTGAGGTGTATTCTCAACTTATCCTGCATTAACTATTCCTATTTGTTCGCTTGGTTTTTTCGTTTAGGTTTGTTATACAATTCGTAACAGGAATTATTGTTAACTAAAAATTTTTTATGGCAGATAAGAACGGCAAGGCCGGAATTAAAGATCTGAGTTTCTCAGAAAGTGTGTCGTATTACTTCGACAAAGCCTCTCCATTTACAGGGGCACCGCAGGGGTTGCTAGACCAAATAAAAGCCTGCAACAGTATTTACAAAATGAATTTTCCGGTTAAATATGGTAACGAGGTACGCGTTATAGAAGCTTACCGTGTACAGCACTCGCATCACCGTATGCCTACCAAAGGTGGTATACGTTACTCGTTGCATGTAGATCAGGATGAAGTGATGGCACTTGCAGCGCTTATGACTTACAAATGTGCGCTGGTAGACGTACCATTCGGTGGCGCTAAAGGCGGTATCAAGATCGCTCCCCGCCAAACACCACCCGATATTCTGGAGAACGTTACCCGCCGCTATACAGCCGAGTTGATTAAGAAAAACTTTATAGGCCCCGGCCAGGATGTGCCAGCACCCGATTACGGTACCGGCGAACGCGAAATGGCATGGATACTTGATACGTACATGACCATGCGCCCCGGCGAAATTGATGGTTACGGTTGTGTAACCGGTAAACCAATTTCGCAAAACGGTATACATGGCCGTACCGAAGCTACAGGCCGAGGTGTGGTATATGCACTTAACGAAGTATGCTCGTATGCCGATGATATGAAAGATGTTGGCTTAACCGCTGGCCTAGAAGGCAAGCGTGTAATAGTGCAAGGCCTTGGTAACGTAGGTTATCATACTGCGCGCATTATACAGGAGTATGGTGCCAAAGTAATAGCCATTGCCGAAGCTGATGGTGCTGTGTACGACGAGAACGGTATTGATGTAGATGCGTTATACAAATACCGTCAGGAGAAAAAATCGGTAAAGGGTTACCCTAAAGGTAAAGTAATAGCCGACTCTGCATCGGCGCTGGAACTTGATTGCGACATACTGATACCTGCTGCGCTCGAGAAACAGATAACCGATAAAAATGCTGCCCGTATTAAAGCACGCATTATTGCCGAAGCTGCCAACGGCCCGGTAACACCGGCTGCCGAGCAGATACTGCT
>JBJOOW010000394.1:0-6571 GCA_046051095.1 Bacteroidota bacterium
AGGAAAGAAGAACGGGAAGGTTGCGTTCATGCGCATAGCCGAAGTAACCAGTAAACTATCGCCACCCTGTTGTTTAAAAAAGCGGCCAAAGTCAATTGCGTCAATCTCCAGTTTATTATCCAGTGCTTTTTTACCGTGCGGGCGCATAAGGAAAGATACGGGATGCGGGCTAATGTAGTACCTGCGCGAATCGTTCATTACCGTGGTGTGATAAACCATTAAAGGAATCTTGGCGTTGTATTCATCCTGCCGGTAATCGCCAATGGTTTTTTCGAAAGGGAACTGCAGGTTGCGGCAATAAAATTTTTCGAATATGTAGCCACGGTCTACACTATACTTTTTATCGTGCAGTTTAAACTTATGGAAAGGTATCAGCACATCGTTACTTAAAATAGAGAGGGCAATAGGGTTCAGCATATCCTTCGATATGTTCTCGGTATACTCCGGGTTGTACAACTGTATGGGGCGGCCATTCTTCTTCTGTAAAAATAATTCGCGCAGGTACGTAGTTGCAAACATACCACCCGATGCACCGCTTATTAAAAAGGTTTTATCAAACAGGTTACCACCGGCCAGGCTATCGCAGTGTTGTAGCATTACGGTACTAAACATAGCAGCACGCAAACCGCCACCACTCACATTTATAAAATACATTTTAGGCTTTTTACCGGGGTTACGCGGGTCGGTATTTTTGCGCAACCAGTTTTCCAGTATTGGTAAAAAGTATTCTTTGTCTTTTGCTATCAGCGAGTCGGACGATATTTCGCGGAAGGTGTTAAGGTTATACTGGGCCTTGGTAGTATCGTAGTTTAAGCCATAAGCGCGGCTTTGAAAACCCAGCACATCGTACTTGGTTAAAAAGTTGGCGAACAGTAAAAACACAATAATAGCAGTAGAGCCCCAGCCACCGGTCCAGTATAAAAACATACCAAACAACGACATAAGCAGGCTTACAAACAAAAAGCCGGTAGCAGCAATAGGAAACTGGAAGAAAGGATTTTCGAGAAAGAATCCCATGCTAACCAGCAACATCATGGTAATAAGAAAAGCAATAAAAGCGTTCCAGTGGTGGCGACGGAAAACAAGTTGATGTAGCTTGGGGTCGTAGTGGTCTACCGTACGGGTATGGCGTATGTTGAACTTGTTGGTAATGTAGTACTCTACCTTGTTTAGCTCTTCGCGTTCCAGCCGGTCGCTGAAATGTACCCGGCGGATGGCTTTTTTACGGCGGATGTTGTCTTTGTTATCCTGTAGTATACTACCGGTGTTTTTATTGGTAAAGTTAAAGTACAGGGCAGTAACCAATTGCACTAATACAAAGCCGGCAATAAAGCCCAGTAACTCAAATGCAATTTGCCAGCAGTTTTGATACTCGTACTTAATACGAAACTGCACCACACATATAAGATAGGTGATAAAGAAAGTGCCGGGTATAATAGAGTTGTTGAGAATAAACATACCCATAGGGTACTGCAGGCTGGCCATAAACGGAAACCGGTGCGAGTTGAGGATGTACATCACAACATTCCAGGTAACAAACATGGCACCGAACCCTATACCTACTATTGAGAAACTAAGGTAGCCTACGTTGCCAAGGTACTCAGGGTCTAACAGTACCGAGTGGGTGCCTATACCTGCACCATATTTGCCAACCACTATTACAAACAGAAACAGCCAGAAGAACAGCAAAAACTGATGCCGCTTAAATGAAAGCAAAAACAACTGCACCGGAAACGAGTAGTAAAAATCTTTAAGCAGGGTTAGCATAACTGGCTTATTACCGGATACAAGAAAACGAAAAGATACGAACGCTAATTGCTACTAATTAACCAGTGGTTAATAGTTGTTTATATCAGTATACAGCTAATATAAAACCAAGTAGCCATAATGGCTAAGGATTTTTGATTTCGGTGAGTAGCATATTGAACCCTGCATTAAGCTGATAGATGAGCGGAAACTTAGCCGACTCGAGCACCTGTATAGAGTAGTTAAACTCACCGCCACCCTGTAGCTCCCAGCCGGGTATTGCTACCAAAGCGCCGTTCAGGTTAAAGTTGTATTCGCCTATTACGTTGCTAAGCACGGTGGGGCTATCATCTTTACCGTTTACCTTAACCGTAGCCGAAGAGGTGGTGGCCACATCGTTAAATATGCGCTTACTTAACACCAGCGCGGTTTCGCCATCCAGTCTAATATCGCCGCTGGTAAACAGGTTGTGTAAGGCATCGGCTTTAGCCAATGCACCGGCAGTAGTTGTAACGGTACCGCTTTGGTTATCGTTGCCGGTGGTTTTCCAGCTAAAAACCAGGCTATCGGCCACAGTGGTAAGTGTAGCTATAAACTGGTAACGCTTGCCGCCCATATTTACATCGTAAATAAGCTGCGCACCGGGCTTTATGGCTTTTTCGAAACTACTAAGGTCTTCTACATTTTGAGCGGTAGCGGTGCTGGCTACCAGCAGAGCAAACAGCATTAGCAGTATAGTTTTGGGCATAAAAGGCTGTATTTTGTTTACCTAAAGGTAATTATTAAGCTGTAAGCTGTGCAAAAGATTGGATAACATGGCCACCTGATAGTTACGGTTGCTATATTAAAAGTATATTAACCTTGGCTTAACATTGGCGAGATATTTTCGCAGTAAACAATTTGAGAAAAAATGGAAGTGAACGACTTTAAAATTTTACTGGTAGATGATGAGACCGATGTGCTGGATTTTATGAAGTACAACCTGGAGAAAGAGGGGTTTTGGGTTTACACTGCCCGCGATGGTGTAGAAGCCATACAAATGGCTAAAAAGATGAACCCGCACCTGATAATACTGGATTTGATGATGCCTAAAATGGATGGTATAGAAACCTGCCGCGAGTTGCGCAACATACCAGAATTTAAGAACACCATTATTACTTTCCTTACCGCGCGCGATGAAGATTACTCGCAGATAGCAGGCTTTGAAGTAGGTGCTGATGACTACATAACCAAACCTATTAAGCCACGCGTATTTATTAGCCGTATTAAAGCTTTGCTGCGCAGGTTAGAGAGCAACGAAAGTTCATCGAAACTACAGGTAGGTGATATTGAAATAGACCGCGAACGTTACATAGTAATTAAGAGTGGGCAGGAGATATCGTTACCACGTAAGGAGTTTGAACTGATGAACCTGCTGGTTAGCAAGCCGGGCCGTGTGTTTAAGCGCGAGGAAATACTTAGCAAAGTATGGGGTAACGACACCATAGTGGGCGACCGTACCATTGATGTACACATTCGCAAACTACGCGAAAAAATAGGTGACGATTACTTTAAAACCATAAAGGGCATTGGCTACAAGTTTGATGCGTAACCAATAACATGTAACCCAAAATCAAAGGCCGGAACAATAGTTCCGGTCTTTGATTTTTTGTAGTGGTGACAGACATGACTATTGCGTTTCTACCAACCCAATACTCTCTTCTTTATAAAATTTCTTCTCAGCCCAGTTAAACCGTTCCCAGTATTTGTTCTCATCCATAGCAAACTTACCTATCAGCGAGTCGGCCACAATTTGCTCGTCTTCGCTAAAGGCATCGCCCTTTACCGATTGTAAAAACGGGGCATGTTCTTTTTCCAGGGTGTTTTTGTAAAAGGTAAGCAGCTCTTTAGAGTAAACCTGCAGGGTGGTATCGCCCTCAAAATCCTTCAGGCCGTCTATTTTTGTAATTGTTTGGTTAACCAGGGTTAAATACTTACCCTGAGCCTGTAAAGCGCGGTTTTTTTCGTAACTCTGCAATGCGTCGCCATACTCCAGCGAGTTATCAATTACCTGCTGAACGCTCTGCAGCATGGTGTCGCGGTATTCTTTGGCCCGTTTTTCTTTAAAATGGCAACTACTAAGGCTGGCAAGCAGTATAAAAACAGAAAAAAGGACAGGTAAGGCTCTCATGTTAAATGTTTTACGATTGTAAATACCTTTTTAAAAATCTTACGTATAATATTTACTAATTGAAGTACTGTCAAATTTAGATAATTAAAATTGTTGCGGCTCACAAAAATATGGACTGTATTGCTGGCTATTGCCTTTAGCTGGCAGTTAAAGGCAGCGCCATACCCGGAAGGGGATACAGCAACAGGCCAGTTAGATGCAGAAAAGAACATTACACTGCAACGTATTGGTTTTGAGAAAAGCCGCATAGGTAACGATTACCATAGCGCCGATAGCCGTCTGTTTAACCTGGTAGATAGCGTAGCGCTGTATATAACACAGTTGAATATACCGCCTGCAGAACGTAACCAATACCTGCAAAGACTACAACTATTTCTAACCAACATCAACCGTTATTACTCCGATAGCTATTTAAAATCGGGTACATATCTGGCAGTATTAAGTTATTACCCGGTAATGATTGAATGGGACCAGAAAGATGAGCTGTTACGAAATATAAAGCGGTACTCGGCTTTTACAGTTAAGGCTACCCGCCTTATACCCAGCGATACTATAGCCGAAGATTTTTTAACCGATTACCTGGCCGATCATCCGGATGATATATTCAGATACGCAGAGGAATTTGACGACCGTAAATTTGCCATGCGGCTGTTGGAAAAGGCAGTGAAACTGGCTCCTGAGTCGGCCAAGCGCTATTACGGTAGCCCCGGTGCTGTAAACAACATACTTCGCCGCAGCCGCGACCCTTTTGTACGAAAATCGTTTGAGATATACAGCCGCTTCGGGCAACGATCCAGAGCGTTTTTATTATTAGACAACATTGTATACAACAACATGCCGGTAGAGGTAGCCGACTCTATAGGAAACAATCCCGAGCAATTGTTTAAGCTGTTAGTTCAGATATCGATGAAGTATGAAAGCAATGTAACCTACTCTATTTACCGCTACCTTAATACGTATAGTGTAGATGCCATGCGCAAAATAAACCAGGATGCGCTTAACGCATCGTACACCTACGAATCGTTTAAAAAGCGTACCCCCGAAGAAATGTTTGTGCTGATAAGCTATGGCTATAAAGAAACCACAGCCAAAACATTTCAAACATTGCTAGACCTGCTGAAAAAACGGTCTACCGAAATTCCTATCAGCAGCATTATGATTGCATCGCTGGATAAGCAAAACCTGAAAGAGCTGATTATACACTGCGACAAAAGCCAGATGCTGGATAAACTACTAAGCCTGGTAGATGATGAAAAGAAAGACTACCTGCTTGCTTTATCATCGCTTGAAACCAAGGAAGATTTATTTCCTCCCTTACGGCCGTTTAATAAAGAAAGTCCGTTAACAAATACCGAACCCGTAGATAAAGTGATGGCCGAAATAAACAAAACACAGCCCGCTAAAACCATTGCGCCCGATACGCTGGAGGAGGACAAACCCATAACGAAACCCGAAAAAATGAAAGAATGGGTTGAACCTAAAAAAATTGAAACAGTAAACAGCAGTAAACCTGCGCAACCTGTAACCAACACTTATACTGAAGAAATTGCCGAACCAATTACTGTACCTGCTCCAGAGCCGGAACCTATACCTGACCCGGTAAAAATTGAGCTGGACGAGCGAACCAGAACCATACTTACACTTAAGAAAAACATACTGAACACCCTAAATAACTTTCCGCTGTTTATAGAGAAAGATTATTGCGAAGAGATATTGACTTATGCTGCACAAAAAGAGCCTGATGAACTATTTAAAAAAATAGATTCGTATAAGCACAAGCGTTTTAGCCTGCGTATACTTGAGTTATGTGCTACTAATGCACCCCTATCTGTAAAGCGTTATTTGTATAACCCTAACCACCCCGTTAACTTTATACTGCAGTACAGTAAAAACCCTGTTGTAAAAAAGATACTGGCGATAAACCCCGACCTGGGCTACCACAGCAAACCTCTGCTATTAATAGACGATATAATTAAGCATGACCTATCGGTAACCGATGCAATTGCAACAAGCACCGACCCGAACAAGTTGTTTAGTGCCATGACCAAAATAATATCTCAGCAGAATTACATTGGCGGCTACAGTATTAACCACGAAATGCGCGACTACAGCCTTCGCTTTATTCGTGAGATTAATGATAAAATAGCCACCGGAGCCAACCAGCCATTTTACACCGTAGAAGGATTTGGCAGCACCGAGCTGTACTTTCTAATGCTATATGGGCGCGATGAGGTATTTACATCTACCTTTAATGGATTGTTCGATAGGTTTATGCAAAAGCTACCCAACGATGATGGGGAAGCTTTTTTACGCATGGTAAATTACAACCAGTTCCGCGATTTTATTTCGCTATGCTCTAACTTTGGAACCATCAAAGATTTCCTTTCCAAGTTTTCACCTCAGGCTAAAAACGAATTGTTTATTGCCTACACATCTAACCTCGAAAAACAGCAGGATAATCTTTCCAGTATTATCCTTATTGCAGAGTCTGTATCTAACATAAACGACAATCAACTATTAACTGTACTACAAAACAATATTAAGAACGAATACGACCGTGTAACACGCGATAGTAATCAGATAGGTATTTCAATATATGGCGTGCTATCCAGTATTATATCGGGCAATGCGCAAACCGAAACTGCCTGGTATAAA
>JBJOOW010000395.1:0-8272 GCA_046051095.1 Bacteroidota bacterium
CAGCGGACAGGCTATGGATATTTACGGCCTTGACTACATGATGCCCGATGCGCTGAAAGATGATAACGTGGCTAAACTGTTACAGAAACGTGTAATAGCTACCCACCGCCTTAAATCGGCAGCACCGGCAGCTTACCTGGCACGTATAGGTGTAATACTGGGCGAGGGTACCGATAAGCAAACCGATGCCATGGGCGATTACTTTGAGGCACTGGGTATATCGTTTCAAATAATAGACGACACCCTTAACCTGAAAGGCTTTAAAGACCACCTGAAGACAAAAGGCGAGGATATTACCGCCGGTAAAATTACTTACCCTATTGCCAAGGCAATGTCGCTGCTTGATAAAAAAGACCGCGCCCGCCTTTGGGAGATTGTAAGCGCCAAGACAGAAGACATTACCTTAATAGCCGAAGCCGTTGCCCTGCTTGATAAAGTAAAAGCTATTGAGCTTTGCGAAAAAGAAGCTAAAGCCATACTGGAGAAAGGCTGGAAAAAGATTGACCCGCTATTACGCGATAGCATGGTTAAACTTAACCTGCGTGCTTTTAGCTGGTTTGTGTTAGAGCGTACCTACTAGTATATAACCGTACAACAATAAAAAAGGGCAGCACAAGTGTGCTGCCCTTTTTGTATGGCATCAGTATAGTAAATACATAAAAAAACTCCCCTGCTGGATAAGCCGGGGAGTTAAACCTAAGACACATGAAAAGGCTGACTGCTTTTGTTGCTGCACAGGCAGCCTTTTCATGTTTTATGCGTTAGCGGCAGTTTTGCCGGCAATGGCGTTCCATTTGCTTTCTACTGTCTCCAGGCGGCTCATCATACCTCCTGCTTTCTCTTCAATGCATTTTAGTTTAAAACGCAGTGCACTTATTTCGGGTATCAGTTCTACCAGTTTCTCTTCCATGGTAGCTTCGTTTTCTTCCAGTTTAAACAACTGTACTTTTTGCATGTACTCGGTGCTTTTTTCTATCAGCATACGGTGCTCAAAAAACAGCGACATAATCTGCAGTTTAAAGTCCTCTATGCGGTAGATAAACTCGCGTACACTGGCGTGTGCAGGGGTTACATCCTGCGGCGAACCGGGCACCGATGATTCAGCCATATAGCGGTCCATTTCCGATGCGTTATCTTCGATAAAGCGCTTAGGCGACTGATACAGTTCGGCAATACGTACGCTTACTACTTTGTACTCGTTAATAAAGCCGGTGTGCAGGTTACAGTACTGCTGGTAAGGTTTTTCTGGTTGAATCATATTCGTTGCTTATGAATTCAAGATATGTGCTGACCTTACGTTTGGCAATAGCCTGGCTTTTGTTTTGGACAAACCTAAATTTGTCAAATGCTAAAAACTGTAACCTTTTTCAATGAACGATTTGCGGGGCGGGTTTACTATGCGGCATTCTTAATGTCGTCCTGTATGTTTTCCCAGTCAATTTCCAGTTCTTCCAGCCAGTCCAGGGTATCGTCGGCGCGTTCCTTTATCAGTTTTAAACCGCTTAGCAGGCGCTCTACCTCCGGTATCAGCGCTGTGTATACCGCAGCATCGGGGGCACTTAGCACTGCCGGGCTGGCATTGTCCAATACAGATGCTTTTTTCAGGTATACTTCTGTAGCATCTATGTGTTTCATATGCTGGTTAAACAGGTCTATGGTATTTACCGTAAACTCGTCCAGTTGGTCCATAAAGCTTACTACCACGCGCATCGACTGGTCGTTAGCCGAAGGGGCTTTAGGCGCAAACTGTCGCGATGAAAGATAGTTCATTGTGCCCTCTGTTTCTTCCAGAAAACGCTTAGGCAGTTTATACAGCTCGGTTACATAATCGTTTACCATGCGGTAAGCCTCTATAAAGTTGCTGTGTGTAAGATGGTACTGTTCGTAGGCAGAGTTAAGTTGTGACATTGTTCCTGTTTTGTTGTTACACAGTATTACGCCGGCCCCGCCCGCAGTGTTTGGGTTTGGGTATTGTTGTTTACAATAAAATTTTTGTGGTATTCTGCCGTGCCCGTGTGCCGTACTGTACAATGAAAATCAACCGCTTACAGCGTGCACTTTGTATTTACATAAATTGCCTGCGTTATACTACTTATAGCGCTGTTGCAGCATCTGTACCACTAACTTATCTATAGGCAGGGTTATATCTGTTTCGGTATGCAGCTCGCTCAGGTTTACCCAGCGGAAGGCTTCGGCCTCTACGCCGGGTATGTATTCAAAATCAAATCGTTGGTTGCTGGTTTTTATCTGTTGCCATTGATCTGATTCTACTATGTAGTAAATGCTGATGATCTGACTATCGGGGTTTAACTCAAAAAACGAACGCACAAAAAAATCGGTGGTGTAAAAGTGTTCCTTTATCCGCACGTCAATATTAGCCTCTTCTTTAAACTCGCGGATAAGCCCTTCGGCCAGTCCCTCTCCTAACTCCAGCCCACCACCCGGAAACTTCGTGGCCTTTTGGCCACTTTTAAAGGCTTCATCGCTTACCAGCAACTGGTTTAAGGGGCTTATCAGTAAACCATATACACGTACGTTAAAGCGCTTTAAAGCAGGTAGTTCCATTTCGGATTCTAGAAGTTTGATTTTGGATTGAACAGCCAAAGCACAAAATAAAAAAAGGCTTTCAGAATTATCTGAAAGCCTTTTGTATTTGTTCTGTTATCCGGCTGTTATTGCCAACTGCCAACTGTGGACTGCCGACTAGTATTTAAACCCTAAGCTACCACGGCGACCTTCGTTAATTTTAAATTCTTTCAGGTCGTCCAGCGTCATGGTTTCCAGCATCTCTTTGGTGCGGTCTTCTTTTTTCATGTTCTTCTAAAAAAGTAAGAACGCCTTTTTAGCCCATAAACGGTCTTTAAACTGTTTATCTGTTATTTTATGCGATGGCCTGCAAAGGTTTTGCTTTGCGTAACATGGTACGTGCCATACTCAGTATTTCCGCTTATCGAATCGGAGTGGTTGTTGTAGTATATCAGTTTTGCATAGTTGCCATAGCTATACACCATTTGCGTGTTGGTAGAGCTGGCTTCATCGTAACACAAGCATACGTTAGTAAAGTCAGGCATTAATACGGCCAGTTCGCCGCATTCATCTACCCGTACGGTATCATTTCGTAAAGTATAATACGAATCGCCCGATACATAATCCCAGTAATGTATGTTACTGGTTACAAGAAAATAACCCGCCCGCTGTGGCCTTGCAGTATCTGGCATACTGCTTTTTTCTTTCTTGCAGCTTGTGCCAAAAAGAAAAAAGAGAGCACTTATAAATAAGTAATTTTTCATAGGTATTATAAAGGTAATTATTTTTCACAGCCTGTTGGTTTTTGCTATAAACAAAAAGGCTCCCTGTTTTATCAGGAAGCCTTTTGTATTGTTTCTGTTATTCGGCTGTTATTGCCAACTGTGGGCTGCGGGCTGCCAATATCTGGCTGTTATTGTCGACGGCCAATTGCGGACTGCCGACTAGTATTTAAACCCTAAGCTACCTCTACGGCCTTCGTTAATTTTAAATTCTTTCAGGTCGTCCAGTGTCATGGTTTCAAGCATATCCTTGGTGCGGTCTTCTTTTTTCATACCGGCCAGGCGTAGGTTCTGGTTCTGTATAGCCTCGGCAACCAGCTTGCGTATCTCGCGCGCGTTACCAAAGTATTTATCGCGGTACAGGTAAATGCTGTTAATATACTTTTGCAGGTAGTCGTATGCCTCGTTGTCTAAGCGTATGTTGTCGGCTTTCAACAGCGATAATGCAATGCGGAACAGTTCGTTCTCATTATAGTCAACAAAGTTAAACGTACGGTCAAAGCGCGAGCGTAAACCCGGGTTCGACTCTAAGAAACGGTTCATAGGCTCGGTATAACCGGCTACTATTACGGCAAACTCGCCGCGGCTATCTTCCATGCGTTTCAACAGGGTTTCTATCGCCTCGCGGCCAAAGTCGCCACCCTCGCCAAGTGCATAGGCTTCATCAATAAACAACACGCCACCTTTGGCTTCTTTAATACGCTCATCGGTTTTAAGGGCGGTTTGGCCAACAAAGCCTGCCACCAACCCCTGACGGTCCAGTTCAACCATATGGCCGCGTTCTATCAGGCCAAGTGCTTTGTATATTTTACCCATAATACGGGCCACGGTAGTTTTACCGGTGCCGGGGTTACCGGTAAACACAGTGTGCAGCGAAAACTTATTCAATACATCTTTACCAATATCGTGGTAAAAACGTACCAGTTTAACCAACTCGTTCACCTCGTTTTTAATGTTGCTTATACCTACCAGGGCGTTTAGCTCATCCATGGCGCTTTGCAGCAGGCGCTCGTTTATGTTAATGTTAAACTTGCGTTTACCACGTTGTTTAAACACCTGCTCTATATCCTCCACTTCTATGGTAGATAGGGTTTGCGCGTCCAGCTCGCGCAGGTCGGCGCGTTTCATCAGGCGCAGGCCCAGGTTCATTTTTGCTTCGTCTATTATAGATATAGCATAGCGTGCATTACCAAAAGTTTTATCGCGGTTACGGAAACCCTCCATCAACTGCTCGGCCAGGTAATGTTGTGCCGCTTCGGTAAGGTGCACGTTTTTAGACAGGGTGTAGTTAACCGCTATCGAGTGTAATTCATCGGGCAGGTAATCTTCAAAATGGAAGTAGTTGGCAAAGCGCGATTTCATGCCCGGGTTCGAGCGAAGGAATATCTCCATCTCGTGCGGGTAACCGGCCACCATTACAGCCATATCTTTGCTGCCGTCGCTCATTTCTTTTATCAGCACTTCAATGGCTTCTTTACCAAAGTCTTTGCTGTCGTCAGCTTCGCGGGCCAGCGAGTAGGCTTCATCTATAAACAATATACCACCGCGGGCTTCTTCAATGGCTTTTTTAACCTTAGGCGCTGTCTGGCCTATGTATTCACCTATCAGCTGCGAGCGGTCAACCTCTTTTACATGACCCTTGCTTAGCAGGCCCATGCTTTTGTAAATCTGCCCCAGTAGCTTTACTACCGTAGTTTTACCGGTACCGGGGTTGCCGGTAAACACCGAGTGCAGGTTAATTCGCTCGCTGTCTTTAAAGCCTTTCTCCTGGCGCAGCTTTAAAAAGTTAAGATAGTCTATGTGGTTCTTTACTTCTTTCTTCAGCTCGTCCAAACCAATTAGTTCGTCCAGCTTTTTCACATTGCTATCCAGCGATTCGTCGGGAGCAATAGATGGTGCCGATGTTACTGTAGCTATGTTACCACTAACAGCAGATATTTCTACTTCGCCTTCCTCGTCTTCCTCGCCGGTATCCAGGTGCAGCACGGCTATTACCGTATCCATAAATACTATCTCTAAACGGTAGTGGCTGTCTTTCCAGGTGCCGGGTATATCGTTACCCCAGCCTTCATTAAAGGTAAAGGTTTCGCCCTGCTTGCCGGCTTCTACTTTACGGAAACGTTCGATGCGCGCTTTTAGCAGGCCCGACGCATTGTACCAGTTAAAAAACAACTCGCAGTTCCACTCGGTAGGCAGCAGGTTGCGGAATTTAAATTCTGCATACAGGTACTGCGTTTCGTTGCGGCTTATCTTTTTTAGGTATACTTTGTTCTCATTGTTTACCGCGTTGTAATCGCCGGTAAAAAAGCGGATGCTTTCGATATCAAAAAACGGGTTGCCATCGGAAGTTACTTTGCCTACGTCTTCTACATAAAAACGTTTGGTACCAATCAGTTCGCCATCTATGTATGCCTCCCAGCTGTATTCGCCGGCCGTCCAGAAAGAACCTGTAGCAGCCATACCCCAACCTTTATTCACATACACAACGTTTTCATCCAGCCGTATTTTACGGCGCTCATCCTGGCTGCTTAGCTCGCGCTTCTTGCCCTCGGCGTGCGAAAACGCTTTTAGTGTAATGGTGGTTTCCCAATCCTGTTCGTCGAACAGTTTATTGTAAAATGCAATTTCTGCACTTATGTAAGTGGTTTCGCTACGGTCGAACACCGAGCGGTACTCGCGGCTGCGGTTAGCCAGCCATTCATCGCTGGCAAATACCCGCAGGGTTTTAAATTTGTAATTCTTGTAGGCCATGGTTCAGGGTTCCTTATTTATATTTCAATCTCTCTGGTTACTACTCTAATCAAAACTGTGCCAATATGTTACCTGTATACGGTAAAAACGGGGGTTTGGTTAGCCAAAGTAACAATACCATTTGCTGTTACAACGTAAAAATATGCACATCCGTTATATAAACAGACGTAAAAAACACCAAAATGGATTGTCACAGTACTGTAAAAACTTACGCGGTTGTTTTTAACACCTGCCGCCTGTGCTATACAACTAATTACTTTTTACAATAATTGACAAAAGGCGGTAATTGTTACCGGCCTTAGCGGCATAATATTTTATAGCCGCAGCATACTACACTGTTTTTAAAGCGTTTTATTAGTATAGTACAGTGAAAACCCGCACGCTGCGTTTTGCAAAACTTACAGGCTTTACCTTGTTGGTAGTTACAATTTTATTTGTGCTGCTCAACTTTCTTTTCCCCTTGCCCGATAAAATTGAATACAGTACCATAGTGCTGGATGATAAAGGAAACGTAATACATGCCTTTTTAACCCGCGACCAGAAATGGCGTATGAAAACCGAACTGAAAGAGATTTCGCCGGTACTTAAAACAACGCTACTGTACAAAGAGGATAAATACTTTTACTACCACCCGGGCATTAACCCCTTTGCCATGGCCCGTGCTGCGGTAATGAACGTGCTACACTTTAAACGTACCTCGGGTGCCAGTACCATTACCATGCAGGTAGCGCGCATGCTCGAGCCCAAACAACGTACCTACTTTAATAAACTGCGTGAAATGTTTCGTGCTATGCAATTAGAACTGCGTTATAGCAAAGATGAAATACTACAGTTATACTTTAACCTAGTACCCTATGGCAGCAATATAGAAGGTGTAAAAAGCGCCAGCATATTGTATTTTAAAAAGAACCCCGACCACCTGTCGCTGGCCGAGGTAACTGCGTTATCTATTATACCCAACCGGCCTTCATCACTACGGCTGGGTAACCGTAACGACCTTATTGTGCGCGAACGCAATAAATGGCTTAACCGGTTTAATGCCGACAAGCTGTTTAGCAACAAAGAAATTACCGATGCGCTGGATGAACCACTGGAAGCCCGCCGCACCGAAGCACCTAAGCTGGCCCCTCACCTGGCTTTTAAACTTAAGCGTAGCAGCCACAGCGACATAATACGCACGCATCTGCAAATGCAAACGCAGCTTAAGCTTGAAAAGATGGTGAAAGATTATGTAAGCAGTCTGTACAGCCTGGGTATACATAACAGCGCTGTGGTAGTAATGGATAACCGCACGCACAACGTAGTAGCATATATAGGCTCGGCCGATTTTAATAACAGCACCGATGGCGGACAGGTAAACGGTGCCGATGCTGTACGCCAGCCAGGCAGTGCGCTTAAACCGCTGGCATATGGCCTGTGCTTTGATAACGGACTACTTACACCCAAAACAGTAATGACCGATGTGCCGCTGAACATTAACGGCTACCAACCCGAAAACTACGATTCGAAATTTAATGGTTATGTAACGGTAGAGTTTGCACTGGAAAACAGCCTGAACATACCGGCCGTTAAAGCACTGAACGAATTAGGCACCGACAAAATGATTGCCCGCCTTGTACAGTGCAACTTTAAGCAGGTAAAAAAAGATGAGAAAAAACTGGGGCTATCGCTAATACTGGGTGGCTGCGGTGTAACGCTGGAAGAGATGACCGCCCTGTACGCAGCGTTTGCCAATAACGGGCTATATGCTAAACCCGTGTTTGTAAAACCCGAAACAACCGGCACATATATACCACCCGATACCGTACGCGTACTAAGCCCGGCCGCAAATTTTATGGTAACCGAAATACTATCGAAACTGGCGCGGCCCGACCTGCCAACCAATTGGGAGCAGAGCAGCCACACACCGCGCATAGCCTGGAAAACCGGTACCAGCTATGGCAAACGCGATGCCTGGAGTATTGGTTATAATAAAAACTATACGGTAGGTGTATGGGTAGGCAATTTCTCGGGTGCTGGTGTACCAGAGTTAAGTGGCGCCAACGTTGCCACGCCGTTGTTATTCCGCATTTTTAATACTATAGATTATAACAGCAGTAACGATTGGTACGGTATGCCTAAAGATTGTGGCATGCGCCTGGTATGTTCCGAAACCGGCAAGCTACCCGATGAGCATTGTGTAAATACGGTAATGGATTATTTTATACCATTAT
>JBJOOW010000396.1:0-2814 GCA_046051095.1 Bacteroidota bacterium
CCTTCTACGGTGCCAAGTATGGCAGGTCTGTTGCCAAAGGTATGATCTAAACGGCCATGTATACTATCATTATCATCTAAAACAAAATGCATACTGGTAATGTCCCGGGGTTCTCCGCCCAGCTCCATTTCAAAGCAGTATTTTTTAGGCCCGGTATAAGGGGCGGGCGCAGGTGGTATATCTATTGGTAGTTCTTTGTCCTTGGGGAAAGGCTTTTCTGCAATAATAGGCGCGCGTCCTTTTGGTAAAGCCCTCTTGGGCGAGCTTTCATCGCAACTTCCGGTTATGGCTACTATCAACAATAAAAATATAAGCTGTTTTAGCATTATGAGTTATAATATGTGGTAAAACCAACAAAACAAACTTACAAAAAAATAGCTGTTTACTTAAGGTACCTTTCGAGTATTACCTGTTGGTGGTGTAGTGTATGCCCCAGTATAGTATACCCCAGTGCCCGAACCGAAATAGAATAACTACTGGCAGTACCCTGCCGTAGCAGCATTTCGGGCGTAAGGCTTTGTAGTAATGCAATAGTTGCCTGTCTTACTATACTGTATTCTGCCAGCAGGCTTTCCATGGTACGGTTGGTGGCGTTACTCTCAGGCACATAGTCGTTTTCTTCAAAGCCCGGCAATGCAGTTTTATCGTTACGGGCAAAGCGAAGGGCGCGGTAAGCAAATATCCGCTCGGTATCGGTTATGTGGGTTATCATTTCGCGTATGGTCCATTTGCCGGCGGCATAGCGGTAATCCAGTTTGTCGCTGGGTATGCTACGGATAAACGCAGCAAAATTTTCGTTATCGGCTTCCAAAGCAGGCAGCAAATCCTGCGTATTGGTAAGGGCAATGTAGCGGCCAAAGTGGCCTTCGTACTCGGTTGGGGCGGGTGGTGTAATTATCATAACAATACAAAGATGAATTTTATAAAACAGAACAACAATCTTCTACATTAGCAGTTATAAAGCAAACCGCACTATGTCGCCTCTAATTCTCACAATCGACCTTGGTACTTCGGGCCCCAAGGTTGCCTTATTCGATCAGCACGGTAAATGTATTGGGTACGAATTTAATGAAGTGCCGCTGTTATTGTACCCCGGCGGTGGTGCCGAGCAAAAACCATCCGATTGGGTTAACGCTATTAAAACCGGTTATAAAAAACTGATAGCTACCATGCAGGTAGATACCAAACGCATTGTAGCTATTAACTGTACAGCGCAATGGAGCGGTACCGTGTGTGTAGATAAGAACGGTAAGGAGTTGATGGATTCCATTATATGGATGGATACCCGCGGTGCCGAGCATGTAAAAAAGCTAACCCACGGCCCTATACGGGTAGAAGGCTACGGTGTAGGAAAGATATTGCAGTGGATACGCTTAACCGGTGGTGGCCCAACCAAATCGGGCAAGGATAGTATAGCACACATTCTATACATTAAAGATAAACTGCCTCAGATATACGAGAAGACCTATAAATTTCTGGAGCCTAAAGATTACCTGAACCTGTGGCTTACAGGACGTTTTGCAGCATCGTACGATTCTATATTACTATACTGGCTAACCGATAACCGCGATGTAAATAAAATAGTGTACCACGATGGTTTGATAAACCTTACTGGTATAGATAAAGCCAAACTGCCCGACCTGGTACCTACTAACAGTATATTTGGTACAATTACTAAAGAACTGGCAGCCGAGTTTAACCTGAACCCCGACGTTAAAGTAATATCCGGCACACCTGATGTGCAAAGTGCCGCTATCGGCTCAGGAGCGGTTAAAGATTACGAAGGCCACTTTTATGTTGGTACTTCATCGTGGTTGGTGTGCCACCTGCCTTTCCGCAAAACCGATGTGTTTCACAACATGGGTACTATACCCTCTGCATTACCCGGCCGCTACCTTATTGCCAACGAGCAGGAATCGGCGGGTAATTGTTTGAACTTTATTAAAAATAATTTGTTGTATCACGATGACGAGCTAAACACCGGCCCTGCACCAAAAGATTTTTATAAAAGTGTAGATAAGATAGCCGATAGAGTAGCTGCCGGCAGCGATGGTTTGTATTTTCTGCCATGGTTGTACGGCGAGCGTAGCCCGGTAGACGACCATCATGTGCGCGGTGGGTTTTATAACATGTCGTTAAAGCATAACCGCACACATATGTTGCGTTCGGTGCTGGAGGGTGTAAGCCTTAATGCGCGCTGGCTGCTTATGTATGTAGAGAAAATGACTGGCCGCGAATTTGAGGCGGTTAACTTTATAGGTGGCGGTGCTAACAGCGAGGTGTGGAGCCAGATAACAGCCGATGTTTTTAACCGGCCTATTAAGCAGATGAAAGACCCGCTGATGAGCAATAGCCGCGGTACAGCTATACTGGCCTTGCTGGCAAT
Source organism: Bacteroidota bacterium (assembly GCA_046051095.1). Lineage (GTDB taxonomy): Bacteria > Bacteroidota > Bacteroidia > Chitinophagales > LD1 > Bog-950. The sequence goes on from JBJOOW010000396.1 coordinate 2,387, forward strand.
GGGTATGATGGATATGGACGAAGTATCGAAAGTGGTAGAGCCTAAAAAGGTGTTTGAACCCAACAAGGCAAACCGTGCCGTGTACGATGAAATGTTTGGCCGCTTTGTAGAAATTTATAACCGTAATAAACCGTTGTATTTGAAACTGAATAAGTAGATTATTTTTTATGTCGATGGACGATAGACAATTGACAATCGTTATATGCCGTTTAAATTTGAAAAACTTGAAATTTGGAAACTGGCCTTAAATCTGGCTAACGATGTTCATCTCTTAACGAGGATGTTTCCTAAAGAAGAGATGTTTAGTCTCACTTCTCAATTCAAACGTGCGGCAGATTCGGTTGTGTTAAATATTGCAGAAGGTTCAATTGGACAGACGAATGCCGAACAGAAAAAATTTTTAAGTTATGCAGTTCGCTCAATATCAG
>JBJOOW010000397.1:0-5620 GCA_046051095.1 Bacteroidota bacterium
AGCAAAACGCCCCGTATACGGGGCGTTTTGCTTTTATATGGTGCAACTACTTGGCTTGTTTAATACGTGTAGTAAAGTACACGCCGGTAAGTATAAGCAACATGCCTGCCACTTGTATAACCGATAGTACCTCACCATCCAGTATACCCCAGGCAATAGCAACTATGGGTATAAGGTAGGTAACACTGGCTGCAAACAGCGCATCGGTGCGTTGCACCAACCGGTAAAACAACATCCAGGCAATTAGGGTGCCTAGTATAGATAATGTAGCCACACAAAGAAACGGAACCCAAACTTGTCCGCTTACTATTTTAGCCGGGGCACCTGTAAAAAACAAACCTGCTACTACCGGTAAGCCCATCATTGCCATAGCTACTGCTGTAGTATAAATAGCGTTCTGGTTTTGCAGGCGTTGTTTGGTAAGGTTACTGCTCATACCATAGCAGAAAGTTGCAACCACCGGCAGCAAGCTATATAATACATCTACCTGTAGCGAGCTGCCCGGCTTACCCAACACAAGCACCAGCGCCCCTATAAAGCCAATAACCACACCCAGTACCTTCTGTCCCGATATGTGTACGTTAAAAAGGTAATAGCCTATAACAAGGGTCCAGAGTGGCGATAGTGAGTTAAGAATACCGTTAACTGCGCTGCCGCTTTTGGTCATAGATAATGCAAACAGAAAAGCCGGTGCACCGCTTCCGAAAACACCAACCATCAGCAACGTGGGGTATTTATCGCGCGGTATGGTTTTAAAGCCCTTTATAGCCAGCGGCAGGGCACACAGGCACGATATACTTACACGCAGGCTGGCCAGTTCTATAGCTGTAAAACCCAGCAGCGATTTTTTGATAAGGATATACGAGGTGCCCCATATAAGCGTAAGCAGGCCTAACAGTATCCAGTTTTGTGCGTTGTGGTGATTATTACTCAAAGTAAAATTTAAGGTGCAAATATGCCGGAATTAGTGCATGCCTATGCTACCTTTTTCAATATTTTCCAGCAACGCTATACCGTTAAAAAACAATAGCTACAGTAGCAAATTTCTTACTGTTCATGCTACACTGATATCTATCAAGCAATTTGCTTTGAATAGGAGTAAAACGCATACTCACCGGGGTTTCCGGGTTTCTTTTTGCTTTAACCCCATGCGAAATGATAACAGGGCCATAAGCTGTAAATGTAGCTCCGGCTACAGCAAGTATACATCCACCGGCAAGTAATCCTGCAGCGGCGGCAGTTACTTCTTCGTGATCATCGTTATCGGCAAAAAAAGCAGGTACGCTTACCGCCAGCATATAACTTCCGGCGGCCAAAGTTCCGGCGCCGCCTATAGTATAAGCACTACCAATCAGCACCTGCTTTTTCCATAAGGGCATTTGAGCCTTTGCAGTATTACCAATTAAAACAAACAGTAGTAAAATTGTTATTAGCCTGAAAGTGCCGCGCATTAAGTGATTTTTTTCGAATATATTAAAAAAAATCGCAGTGAATAAAACGCAGCTATGTTGCAATATATATGTTACTTACAATAGTGGCAGGTTATAGTGTATATTACTAAACCAGTTTCTTCATTATCTCGTCTTTCAGTTTATCTATACCTAAGCCGGTAGCAGCCGATATAAAAACGGTTTTAGTGCCTTTAAATTCAGATTTTGCTGCGCTGGTTTTTGCTTTCAGTTCTTTCTGTATCATCTTCAGCAACTCATCATCTACCATATCGCATTTGGTAATAGCCAGTATGCGGTCTTTTACCAGTAACTCGGGGTTATATTGCTCTAACTCGTTTAGCAATACTTTATAATCGTGTAGTATGTCATTACTATCTACCGGCACCATAAACAGCAGTATTGAGTTACGCTCTATATGCCGCAGAAACCGCAGCCCCAGGCCTTTGCCCACACTTGCGCCTTCTATAATACCCGGTATATCGGCCATTACAAAGCTTTTGCCGCCTTTGTAACTTACTATACCCAGGTTGGGCACCAGTGTTGTAAAAGGGTAGTCGGCTATCTCGGGCCTTGCATTACTTACTGCCGATATAAGCGTTGACTTGCCAGCATTGGGAAAGCCCACCAGGCCCACATCGGCCAGTAGTTTCAGCTCCAGTATTACCCAGGCCTCTTCGTGCGGCATACCCGGCTGCGCATAAGTAGGCGCCTGGTTGGTAGCCGTTTTAAAGTGGTTGTTACCACGGCCGCCTTTACCGCCGGGTATCAGTATAAACTCTTCACCGTCGTGGCTTATCTCTGCCAGTTGTTCTCCGGTTTCAAAATCTTTGGCAATAGTACCCAGCGGCACTTCCAATATTCTATCGGCGCCGCTTTTACCGGTGCAAAGAGCTCCCTGCCCCTTAGCACCATCTTCTGCCATTACGTGTTTCTGATACTTTAGGTGTAGCAGGGTCCACAACTGCGCGTTGCCACGCAGTATAACATGGCCTCCACGCCCACCATCGCCGCCATCGGGGCCACCTTTGGCCACAAACTTCTCTCGGCGGAAACTGCTTGCGCCAGCACCACCCTTACCGCTTTTGCAGTGTATTTTTACGTAATCAATAAAGTTTTCTGAAGCCACAGCCGATTTTGGATTTTAGATTTTAGAAGTAAGGTTAAACAGCCAATGCAATTGGCATTATAGCCATACCACTATCCGTTTACCTGTACGCTGTCAATCTCGTTGCAAAGCGCGTTAAAAATATCATCAATAGCACCTACACCATGCACAGCCTTGTATTTGTTTTGTGCCGTGTAAAAGTCTTTAGCCGGTGCGGTTTCTTTATGGTATACTGCTATACGGTTTTGTATAACATCCGGGTTCTGGTCGTCGGGGCGGCCCGATTCTTTACCACGCTCCAACAGGCGGCGTTTTAGTTCTTCTTCGTTTACATCCAGCGCCAGCATAAGGGTAATGCTGGTGTTTCGCGATGCCATGTATTTATCTAACGCCTGTGCCTGAAAAGTAGTACGCGGAAAACCATCGAAAATAAAGCCCTTAGCATCGGTATGCTTGCTGGCTTCGCTTTCCAGCATATTAATGGTAACCTCATCGGGTACCAGTTGGCCTTTATCTATATAGCTTTTAGCCAGTTTGCCCAGCTCTGTTTCGCCTTTTATGTTAGCGCGGAAAATATCGCCTGTAGATAGGTGCACTAATCCATATTTGGCTACCAGCTTAGCTGCCTGTGTACCTTTACCACTGCCGGGGGGGCCAAATAATACAATGTTTAACATGCTATTAATTGTTTGTTATGGCGCGAATATATAACAAAAACGCCTCCGTTTAAGCGGAGGCGTTTTTGAAGTAGTGTATGATATTAATTACTGTACAATGAATTTTTTGGTTACGCGCTCGCCTTTACGGTTGGCATCGCTAACTGTGGCAAAATAAAGGCCTTTGCCAAATTTTTCGGTGTTTAGTATCACGTTATCATCAAAATTACCGGTGTACACCACGCGGCCCGATATATCGGTAATTATCAAATCGTGGTTGCCTGGCTGGTTGGCAAATACCTGTACTTTTTCCGAAGCCGGGTTAGGGAACACCGATACATCGAACTTAGGCGTAGCCTGTACATTGCTAACCGGTGTATACTGGTAATCGCTGTTAAATACAGGGAAATTTACACTGGTTGGGTGCTCGGGCGAGAAGTGTACACGTTGTATGGCCACACGCGGAAACATAGCCTGACCCTGGTACATATAAAACTGACCATCGCCGGGTTTGCGGCGGAAAAACTCACCATCTTCCAGCGGCAGGTTAGGGTTAACCTGGTAGCGGGTGTAGTTGCTTGAGTTAATAAGTATACGCATACGGTGGCCTTTGGCAAAGGTGTAGCCAATAGGCATCATCTTAAACACATACTCGTATATCTGGCCAATATTAATGTTGCTGTAAGGTATATCCTTATCGCCCGGGTCTTCTACACCGTTAGCATAGGTTGGTGCTCCCGGTACGCCCATCTGGTCAACCAGCGAGCGGGCCCATTCGCGGCCACGGGCGCCAACTATACCTTCCTGTACAAAGTATACGCGTCCATCGGGCCATACATCGCAAAGGCGAAAATCCCAGTCGCAATCGGTAGGGCCGCTTTCTACACCGGTAGGGTTACTTTTTGCATAAAGGGAACAAACCGGTAAGCCAAGTATGGTAAACGAGTCCACAATCGGGTCGCTGTTAAACTGTATTACACCTTCGCGATCCATAGTGTAGGGTGCGTTGGTTGGGTCGCTCAGCTCCATCTGGCTTTGCGAGTTACGGGTACCATCCGGCGAGCGTACAATCATGTTGCTGCCACCAACTGTAAGAATTGGATCATCCGGATCGGTAGCATATACTTTGTAGCCTTCATCTTGTGTAGGTGCATTAAAGTTAAATGTACCATCCTGGTGTAAATACATTTTTTTCCATTCAATATGTTCACTTGGCGGAAACACATCTGAACCATACCAGTAGTTACCCATTTTATAGTTATCCGGGAAACCCGCCGTAGCATCAGCTAACGAGTCTGGGCCCGGTATGTATAAGCGGTAGTTAGGCACGTCGTTTAGGAAATCGCGGAAAGGAATATCGGTTAGCGGGTGGCCGGCAAACTGGCTTAAACCACTGCTCATGGTTGGTACGTTTTGCGTGGTCGGTGGCAACACGGTGTTACCCACTTTAAACTGTACTTTCAAATCCTCCAAAGTACCATTACCACCCAGGAAGTTAACCATTTTAATATAAGGCACTTTGTAATCTTCGGCAGGTACGCGTATATAAATATCACCTACGTTATTCAGGTTGCCAAGCAGCTGCCAGTTCTGGCTTTCGCGTATAACAAATTTAGGCTCGCCCACCAGGTGGTCGGCATTGTAGTTAAGGTTATAACGGAACCAGGTAACCAGGTCGCTCTGTACTATCTCGTTAATAGGCACGTCGTTAATATCAAAGTTACCAAGGTCAACTTTGGTAAGGTCAACCACATTGCGCGGATATAAACGGTCGCCCGACGAACGGCTGGCTACAGTTTGGTGGGCCCATGGGCCTACCAGCATTTTTTGCAGGCGTTTTACATTACCTGTAAGCGCATCGCGCGAAAAGTTTGAGTTATTAAACTGGCCTTCGGTAAATATATCCCACCAGCCGGTAAGGTGTAGGGTAGCAATATCACCATTTTCGTAACGGCTGTGTGTAAGGTTAGGTAGCGGCGATTGTAACGAATCAACATTAATAGTGTTTACAGCCTCCCCATGTTCGTTAACCGGTGCAGCGCTGGCATCCATATCGGGGCGGCCGGTGCTGTTAGGGTAAAAACCTGCGTTACCCAGTGTGCCATCAAATTTATTGTAGCGCATGGCTGTAAAGTGGTCTATAGCCAGGTTCGCCGCATCAAATTTATTCTGTTGAAACTCTTTAGTTACGCCATTAAGGGTAATGGTTTTAGGCAGGTCGTAATCTACCGATGAGTGTACCGAATTCTGGCGGTCAAAATCCTGCGACATCAGGTCGTCATCCGTACCGCTGAATATCTGGCCTTTTAACCAGCCGGTAACTATACGGTCGCGGAACACGCCGTTGTTGTAACCGGTAGAAATATAGTGCTCGGTAGTAGCCACAATCGGCATTAAACATTTAAGGC
>JBJOOW010000398.1:0-2789 GCA_046051095.1 Bacteroidota bacterium
TGTAACCGGCAAAAGGCTTACCGCACAAAAAATTGTTGCGGGGCAAAGCATGCTGCAGTTTAATTTTAAAACGTATACCGCAGGTACCTATCTGGTAGAGCTAACAGGGGCAAAGCCTGCAAAGGTTATCCGCAAGGTAGTTAAACAATAGGTAGGCAGTATTGGCTGCTTTTATATTTTCGCAACTGCAAAAACAATAGCAATGGCAATAAAGAAAGTTTCGGTAATAGGTGCAGGCACTATGGGTAATGGTATAGCCCACGTGTTTGCTATGAAAGGCTTTACAGTTAACCTGGTAGATGTGGCACAACCTGCGCTGGATAAAGCAGTGGCTACCATTACCAAAAACCTGGACCGTATGGTGGCCAAAGGCAGCCTAACTGAAGAGGCTAAAGCGGCAACCCTTGCTAACCTTAGCACCAATACTGCTTTAGATGTATGTAAAGATTCGGATTTGGTAGTAGAAGCTGCTACCGAAAACATGGATATAAAGCTAAAGATATTTAAACAACTGGATGAACTGTGCCAGCCGGCTACTATACTGGCATCTAACACTTCATCTATCTCTATTACCAAAATAGCGGCTGCCACCAAGCGCCCCGAAAAGGTAATAGGAATGCACTTTATGAACCCGGTACCGGTAATGAAACTGGTAGAAATAATACGCGGGTATAAAACCACCGATGAGTGCATGAAGGTAATTGTAGATGCTACGCTGGCGCTAGATAAAGTACCTGTAGAAGTAAACGATTACCCCGGCTTTGTAGCCAACCGTATATTGATGCCTATGATTAACGAGGCTATTGAAAGTCTGCGCGAGGGTGTAGCCGGTGTAAACGAAATAGATACGGTAATGAAGCTGGGTATGGCGCACCCGATGGGACCGCTGCAATTAGCCGATTTTATAGGGCTGGATGTATGCCTGGCAATATTGCGTGTACTGCACGATGGCTTTGGTAACCCTAAGTATGCACCAAGCCCGTTATTGGTTAACATGGTAACAGCCGGTTGCCTGGGTGTAAAATCAGGCGAAGGTTTTTATAAATACACCGCCGGTTCTAAAGAGCTGGTAGTAGCCGATAGGTTTACAAGATAATTTCTATTCTGTATAAAAAAGCGGGCTGATTTCAATCGAAATCAGCCCGCTTGTGTTTTGTATCAAACAGTGTAATCACACTGTATTTATCTGCGTGATCATAGCGTCGCTTACATTTTTTCAGGCACATCTATACCCAATAGCTTCATAGCCTTTTTAATAACCACACCGGTTTGTTTAGAAAGCGCTATACGGAAATTTTTTTCAATTTCAGTAGCTGCATTTATAATTGGCTGTTCGTGATAGAACTTGTTATACAGTTTAGCTAATGTATATACGTAGTTGGCTATCTCGCTTGGGTCGTATTTTTCGGCAGCAGCCTTTACGGTGTTTTCGTACTCGCTTATATGGATAATCAGTTCGCGCTCAACTAATGCAAGACTTGTCAGGTTTTCAAAACCTGACAAGTCTATACCAGCGCCTGCCTTACGCATAATAGCGCTAACCCGCGCATGAGTATACTGTATAAACGGACCGGTGTGCCCGTGAAAATCTATACTCTCCTCGGGGTTGAAGATTATTTTTTTATAAGGGTTGACACGCAGCACAAAGTATTTAAGTGCACCCAGGCCAATGGTTTTATATAGCTCCTGAGCCTGCTCGTCGGTAAAGCCGTCTATTTTTCCCAGTTCTTTTGTTTTCTCTTCGGCTATGCGCAGTACTTCGCCGGCCAGGTCGTCGGCATCGGCGGTTTTGCCTTCGCGGCTTTTAAACCTGCCGGTAGGCGATTCAACCAAAGCATAACTAAGGTGGTATATGCCATCGGCCCACTGGTTACCAAGTTTCTGTAAAGCCAGCTTAAGTACTTTAAAGTGGTAGTCCTGCTCGTTAGCTACTACATATATCATCTTCTCCATGCCAAACTCTTTGTAACGCAGTTCGGCAGTAGCAAGGTCCTGTGTAATATATATAGAAGTGCCATCGGGGCGCAGCAGTACTTTTTCGTCCAGCCCATCTGGTGTTAAGTCAACTATCACCGCACCATCGGGGCGTTTTTTAAATACCTCTTTTTTAAGGCCTTCTTCAACAATATCTTTACCCAGTTTATACGTTTGGCTTTCGTAGTAGTCTTTCTGAAAATCTACACCCAGTAGCTTAAATGTTTCGTTAAAGCCCTCATATACCCACCCGTTCATTTTGTTCCAAAGTGCAATGGTTTCTGGGTCGCTGGCTTCCCATTTCAAAAGCATTTCCTGCGCTTCTTTAAACAGGGTAGTTAGCTTCTGGTCTTCATCAAATTCTCCTTTTAATCCGCTTAGTGTTTGCAATTCTTTGCGAGCCTCTGTGTTCCATGTTACATACCAGTCGCCCACAAAGTGGTCACCTTTAATACCAGTAGATTGTGGTGTAGAGCCATTGCCGTAACGCAGGTAGGCAACCATGCTTTTGCATATCTGTATTCCCCGGTCATTGTATATGTTCACCTTGGTTACATCGTAGCCGTTGGCTATAAGTATTTCGCTCATACTATAGCCCAGAAACATATTACGCAGGTGGCCTATGTGCAGGGGTTTATTGGTGTTGGGGCCGCAGTACTCCAGTAATACTTTTTTGTGGTTGGCGGCAAAGGTGCCATAGGTAGGGTTGGCCGAAATATCTTTCAGTCGGTTGGTCCAGTAAGCATCGGTTAAGCTAAGGTTCAAAAAGCCCTTAATAACATTGTATTTGCCTACTATGCCCGATAGTTCCTGCA
>JBJOOW010000399.1:0-6194 GCA_046051095.1 Bacteroidota bacterium
ATCTTCTATGCTCTCCAGCCCCGCCGATATACGTACCAGCCCCGGTGTAATGCCGGCAGCCAAACGTTCTTCTTCACTCAGCTTGCTGTGAGTGGTAGATGCCGGATGCGTAACTATCGTTCGCGTATCGCCCAGGTTGGCCGATAGCGAAAGCATTTCCAGTTTATCTAAAAATGTACGCCCAGCTTCTACACCGCCTTTTAACTCAAACGCTACTACCCCGCCGCCTTTGCGCATTTGCTTTTTAGCAACCTCGTATTGCGGGTGCGATTTTAAAAACGGGTATTTAACCCAGCTAACCTTATCGTGCTGCTCCAGGTATTCGGCCAGCTTAAGGGCGTTATCGCAATGGCGGTCCATACGCACGGCCAGTGTTTCCAGACTTTTAGAAAGCACCCAGGCATTAAACGGCGATAGCGCCGGGCCGGTGTTGCGGCTGAATATGTAAATCTCTTTTATCAGGTCGGCGCGGCCTACGGCTATACCGCCCAGCACACGGCCCTGCCCATCCATAAACTTGGTACCGCTATGTATAGATATATGCGCCCCGTATTTTATAGGCTGTTGCAGATAAGGAGTGGCAAAGCAGTTATCTATTATCAGCAGCAGGTTATGCTTTTTAGCCAGTGCGCCCAGTTTCTCTAAATCCAATACATCTACACCGGGGTTAGTGGGTGTTTCGGCATATAATATTTTAGTGTTGGGTTGTATTAGTGCTTCCCAGCTATCTAAATCATTCACATCGCCATAGCTGGTAGTAATATTCCACTTGGGAAACATTTTGGTAAACAACGTATGGGTAGAGCCAAACACCGAGCGGCCCGATACAATATGGTCGCCGCTTTTAAGCAAGGCCGCAAACGTGCTGAACACCGCCGCCATACCGGTGGCAAAGGCAAAGCCATCTTCGGCTCCTTCCATTTGGCATACCTTCTCTATAAACTCGCTGCAGTTAGGGTTGCTAAAGCGCGAGTAGATGTTACGCACTTTCTCCTCGGCAAACGAGGCCCGCATATCTTCGGCATCTTCAAACACAAAGCTGCTGGTTAAATATAACGGCACCGAGTGCTCTAAAAATTCGGTGCGTTCTATCTGTGTGCGTATGGCGTTGGTTTCAAAACCTTTCTCGTTATTGCTCATGCGGCTAAAATGAGAAATTATAAAATGTATTACCGGTGTTTATTATGGTAGAGCTGCCAGGTTTTAAAAACCTGGCAGGTCTGAACACAAGAATTTTTTGCGGTGAAATCGTATTTTCGGAACTCACTACAACATACTATGGCCGAACTAAAAATTATATCGTACAACGTAAACGGAATACGCAGCGCTATTACCAAAGGGTTTGTAGATTGGCTGAAAGCCGAGAACCCCGATGTGATATGCCTGCAGGAAATAAAAATAGCCCGCGAAGATTTTGACCCTAAACCCTTCGAGGCACTGGGTTATCACTGTTATATTTTTCCGGCGGTAAAAAAAGGCTACAGCGGCGTGGCTGTTTTCAGCAAAATAAAACCCGATAATGTAGTAGAGGGCTGTGGCATAAAACAATATGACGATGAAGGTCGTAACCTGCGTGTAGATATTGGCGACATCAGTGTTATGAGTTCGTATTTCCCCAGCGGTACTACCGGCGATGAGCGCCAATCGGTTAAAATGCAGTACCTCGACGATTTTTTCAACTTTATACACGACCTGAACAAGAAACGCAAAAAGCTGGTGGTATGCGGCGACTATAACATTTGCCACCGCGAGATTGATATTCATAACCCGGTATCTAATAAAGATACCTCGGGCTTTAAACCAGAAGAACGCGCCTGGATGGAGAAATACTTTACCTCGGGCTTTACAGATACGTTCCGCCATTTTAATAAAGAGCCGCACCAGTATAGCTGGTGGAGTTTCCGCGCCAACGCCCGCGCCAACAACAAAGGCTGGCGTATAGATTACATAGCCGCTACCGATAGCCTTGTGCCGCAACTGGTAGAGTCGCGCATACTAATGGATGTAAAGCATAGCGACCACTGCCCGGTATACACTAAAATAAAACTGAAAGCATAACAGTATGAAAAACCAGAAATATGTTTTTCCGGTAGTAGTGGTGGTGGCAATAGCAGCGTTTGCGCTGTTTATGGTATCGCTGGTAAACGGTTGGTTTGGCCCCTGGGCCAACACCGGTGGCGATTTTTGCGAAGCCAGCCACCCCGGCCTGATAAAGCAACCAGCCAACACCTGGAGCAACATAGGCTTTATACTGGCAGGCCTTACTATTGGCTGGCAGCTTACCCGTGGCACCTTTAGTGCTAACCGCAACACTATTACACAAAGTTTTTTCTACGGTACGTTTTATGCCTGTATAGTAGTACTGTTAGGCCCGGGCAGTATGGCCATGCACGCCACCGAAGCCGAAATAGGCGGCTGGTTCGATATGCTGAGCATGTACCTTATCTGTTCGTTTTCGTTTGCCTATGCGGTAGAGCGTTTCTATTCGCTCAACGCACTTTGGTTTACGGCCATCTTTGCTTCGGTATTAGCCAGTTGCCTGTATATACAGGAGCTACCCTACACCGTACCGGTAGTGGGCTTTATGGGTAACTTTATTTTTGGTTTGTATATAACCCTTACAGTAGTGTTTGAGTTGCTTAACACCTATGTGCGCAAACTGGAGCACAGTAAAAAGTATGGCTTTATGTCGCTGGGCTCGCTGCTGCTTGCCTTTGGTATATGGAACATGTGGAAAGATGACAGCCCGCTGTGCGACCCGCAGTCGTTACTACAGGGCCATGCCATCTGGCATATACTGGATGCCGTAGCGGCTTATTACCTGTTCCGCTTTTACGCCAGCGAGCACCGTGAAAATGTTACTGCCTAACGTATGAAAAACCTTGCCGAATCGATACAGGTAAATAAATACATCAGCTCGTCGGGTTTTTGCTCGCGCCGCGAGGCTGATGGTTACGTAGAGCAGGGGCGTGTTTTTATAAACGATGAAATAGCCCTGCCCACCAGCCGCGTATACCCCGGCGATGTAGTAACCGTAGATGGCGAACGCATAAAGGTAAAGGCAAGCAAGCAAAGTATATATATAGCGTTTAATAAACCACGCGGTATTACCAGCACCACCGACCCTACCGATAGGTCAAACATCATTTACTTCATCAATCACCCCAAACGTATTTTTCCTATCGGGCGGTTAGATAAAGACAGCGAGGGGCTGATACTGCTTACCAACGATGGAGATATAGTAAACAAAATACTGCGTGCCGGTAACGAGCACGAAAAAGAATATACCGTAACGGTTAACAAACCGCTTACACCCGAGTTTGTAAAACGCATGAGCAGCGGCGTACCGGTGCTTGGGCAAATGACCAAACCCTGTGTGGTGCGACAGGAAGGCACCAAGCGCTTTCGTATTATACTTACACAGGGGCTTAACCGGCAAATACGCCGTATGTGCGAATACCTGGGCTACGAGGTTGTTACACTTAAGCGCACCCGTATTATGAATATTGGCCTTGGTAATATTCAGGTGGGCAAATGGCGCAACCTTAGTAATACCGAGGTAGAAGAAATAAACCGCATGGTAGCGCACAGCAGCAAAACTGAGGAGGCATCTGTAAAACGTAAATTCAAAAAGCGATGAACCGTATAGTTATCATTCTATCATGTCTATTGGTGCTGGCATCGTGCAACCGCGATAAGCAGGCACAGCAAAGCACCGGTGCTACCGTAGCCGAGTATTTTAATTACAGTAAGGAAGAAAGCGAAAACGCCGGCGTAAAAATGGTACCGGTGGTAACCCCCAAAGGCACCTTTAAAGTGTGGACCAAAAAAATTGGCAACAACCCGCGTATAAAGGTATTGCTGCTGCACGGTGGCCCTGCCCTTACGCACGAGTACATGGAGTGCTTTGAGGCCTTTTTACCTAAAGAAGGTTTTGAGTTGATAGAGTACGACCAGTTGGGCTCTTTCTACAGCGATCAGCCAACCGATTCATCGCTTTGGACACTGGAGCGCTTTGTAGAAGAAGTAGAGCAGGTGCGTGTAGCACTGGGGTTGAACAAGGATAACTTTTACCTGCTGGGCAATAGCTGGGGTGGCATATTGGGTATGGAGTATGCGCTAAAATATCAGCAGCACATGAAAGGGCTGATAGTAAGCAACATGACCGCCGACTATGCCAAATACGGAGCCTACAATAAAAAGCTGCGTACCGAAATGCGCAAGAGTTTAGTTGACTCATTAGAGAGTTATGAAAAAGCCGGTAAGTACACCGACCCTGTTTACCTGCAACTGGTGTTTGATGAGTACTACTGCCAGCACATATTGCGCAAGCCTGCTGCCGAATGGCCCGAACCGGTACTGCGCTCGTTTAAGCATATTAACCAACCGGTGTACGAAATACTGCAAGGCCCCAGCGAGTTTGTACCCGGTGGCCGACTGGTTGGCTGGGAATGCTGGACCCGCCTTAAAAACCTAAGCGTACCTACGCTGATGATAGGTAGCCATTACGACACCATGAACCCTGCCGAGATGGAAGAGATGAGCAAACTGGTGCAGCATGGCACTTACTTATACTGCCCTACCGGTGGCCACCTGAGTATGTGGGATGCCCAACAGGAATACTACCCGGGCATAATTGATTTTATTAAGAAGGTAGATGCAGGAAAACCATAATAACATCTATACAAACAGTTAATATTGTATTGGCTGTTATTTAACTGCCGTAGGCAGAATGTCCTCCGCTGGCGGAGGTGTCCCGCTGCTTTGAGCGGGACGGAGGTGGATTGGAGTCCATTAAACACTATAAAAAAGTACATACATGAAAACGATACAACTAATTGCACTACTACTAATTACCCAGTTAACCTTTGCCCAGGAGCTTGCGCTTGTAAAAAAGGATGGCAAGTTCGGGTACATAAACCGCTCGGGCGAGTTTACCATAAGCCCAAAATACAGTAAAGCAAAAAGCTTTTCAGAAGGCTACGCAGCCGTGTACGAAAACAACAAATGGGGCTTTATTAATACCAAAGGCGAGTTGGTAATACAACCCACTTACGACGATGCCAAATACTTTAACAGTGGTATATGCGTAGTGTTGAAAGGTAAAGAGTGGATGTATATAGATACCAAAGGCGCACCGGTTAATGCACCGGCCAGCGATAAGCGCTACGATTTTGAAGACGGCTATGCTTTTTACAAAACAGGCGACAATGTAGGCATCATCAACACCAAAGGCGAGGTAGTGGTAAAGGCCGAGTACCAAGGCATTAAACCTTTTGTAAACGGCTATGCCCGCGTTAAAAAGAACAACAAGTACGGTATTATAGATACCAAAGGCAAAGTAGTAGTAGAGGTGATATACGATGAAATAGGCGAGTACTACAAAACCACCGTTTGGGCCAAACAGGGTACCGAGTTTGGTCTTGTTACCGGTGGCAAATTTACAGCTATACCAGGCGTAGATAAAATATGGGATTTCAGCGAAGGTCTAGCCTATGCACGCAAGGCCGAGAAAGTTGGTTTTATAGATGTAACCGGCAAATGGGTAATAGAACCTAAGTACGATAAAGCCCGCGCCTTTGTAAAAGGCCTGGCACCGGTAGCCGTTGGCGATAAATGGGGCTACATAAACACCACCGGCAAAGTAGTGGTAGAACCTAAATACAACGATGCCGAAATTTTTAGTGCCGATGGTTTGGCACCGGTTAAAGAAAGCGACTGGGGCTTTATTAATACCAGCGGCCAATTAGTAATACCTACTAAGTACGATATCTCATCGGCGTTTGGCTTTTTTAACCCCAACCGCAACACCAAAGGTTTTATAAACGGACTGGCCCGTGTTAAGTACGATGGCAAATGGGGCTTTATAGATACCAAAGGCAATCCGCTGGGTAACCAGTGGTTTGAGAATGCGGAGTTGTTTGAGAAATAAGTATACTATCTATCGATTTCCAACATATTAGATATTAAATATTGTAGCCGCGTATTCTAATCCTGTAGGGATTAAATATGGGTAGAAAGTTAATGTGTATTTTCTTTGCATGCCGTTAGGTACGTCACCTCGTAGCTAACTAAAAAAAATAACAGAGCAATACTACACGGCAAAGGCTGCCTCCAACCCACTCACCCACTCCCAGTAAGCCATATCGCTTTCGGGGTTAATGTTGCTGCGTAGCTGTTCGTTAAGTGCAATT
>JBJOOW010000400.1:0-4778 GCA_046051095.1 Bacteroidota bacterium
CCAAAGCAGGATTAAGGTGCAACGGTGCAGCAAAGTACTGGCTCATCTCTACATCTTGCGAAAAAATATCACAAAACGGCAGTGCTGCAATCAGTATTAAGTATATATATTTAAGTTTCGCGCTCAAAATTCAAATCTTTGCAAAATAAAACACAATTAGCGGCGTTTTATTGCGCATTTTACATGTTTAGGGTGTCAAAAATAATGATTGAATCGGCTTATAGCTTTTTTATGAGAAAAAAATCGGGCAATAATAAATTTTATCTTTTAGTGTTTATGGTTTTAACAACAGCAGTAGCTGTTGCTCAAAGCTACGAACGTAAGATAGACTGGCTGGATAAAACCAAAACATTTAACACCATTGATGGTAAAGTTATTACACAGCCAACCTTTAACAAAGCAGCCCACAGCGATCAGCTTGGCTTGCTGCCGGTTTATAGCGAGGTAATTCCCTTGCAGGTTAGCGGAAACATAAATGTGCAGATTACTAATGCGGTTTATTCTATCTCATCGCATATTGACAATACGAGCCTTGTGTATATTAAGGAAACAATTGAGCCCAGTGCCGACTTGAGTTTTTTGCGTAAACAGCCTTTTGCAAGCGTTTCCTTGCTGCCATTTCGTAAAAATGCAGCTGGCGTAGTAGAAAAACTAGAGTCGTTTACTTTACGTATTACAGTTACCCCGCAACCACAACACCGTTCCGGTAACGCATATGCATCTACTTCTAAACTGGCTATTGGTAGTTTTTATAAAATAGCAGTAAGTGCAGATGGTATCTATAAAATAGATTTCAACTTTATTAAGAATGTAATGAAACTTGATCCTGCCAGTATAAATTTAGGAACACTGGCTGTTTATGGAAACGGTGGAGGTATGGTACCCGACCAAAACTCGGTTGCCCGTGCCGATGACCTTTTGGAGAACCCAACTATGGTGGTAGATAACAATGGCAATAATAGAATGGATGATGGGGACTATCTGTTATTTTACGGACAAATGGCTGATAAATGGAAATATAACAGTAGTACACAAGTTTATAGCCATGAAAAGAATCTTTATACAGATAAAACTTTCTATTTTTTAACCACAGATGCAGGCACCGGTAAACGCATTGCTGCTTTTAGTACAAGCGATAGCCCCAATAAAACCATTACAGAGTTTGATGAACATATTTACCATGAAAGTGATGAGTATAATCTGTTAAGCAGCGGTAAGCGCTGGTTGGGCGATAAAATGACAAGTTTCAGTAGCTCAAAAGAATTCTCGTACAATATCCCCAACCTTATAACATCAACACCACTAAAAGTTATTTCTAAAATAGCAGCAAGTACCACATATGGCTCTTCTACCATAGTTAAAGTAAATGGGCAAATTTTGTTTACGCAGTCTATTGGTGGTTTGCCAACAAGTACCGATTACCCACCGGCATCATATGGCAGTTTGCTATCGGCTAATTATACAGCACAATCTCCAACTGTTGTAATAGGCTATAATTTTACTCCCGCAGCCGACCCATCGGGCACGGCCTCAGCATACATTGATTGGTTTGAGATTTTGGGTAAACGTTCACTTGTTTTAAGTGGTGATGCAATGACTTTTAGAAGCAGCTCATCTACCGGATCAGGTAGTGTTTCAAATTTTATTCTGGGTAATGCAGGTAGTAATACAAAAGTTTGGGATGTAACGGATATTGGCAATGTAAGCGAAATGCAGGGTGTACTAAATGGGTCACAATTCTCTTTTGTATATCCAACAGCCGATTTGCGCGAGTTTATTGCATTTAATACTAATGGCGCATTCGGCAACCCCGAGTTGATTGGCAAAGTAGAAAACCAAAATTTGCATGCGCTAGGCCAGCCCGACATGTTAATTATTACTGCCGATGAATTTGTAAATCCATCTAATGAGCTTGCTCAGTTTCATCGTAGTATGGATAATATTAGCGTAGAAGTTGTTAAGATAAGTCAGATTTATAACGAGTTTGGTAGTGGCCGCCCCGATATATCTGCCATACGCGATTTTGTGAAAATGTTTTACGACCGTGCCGGTAGCGACACTGCGTTAATGCCCCGCTACCTGTTGTTAATGGGCGATGGAACATACGACCCTAAAAACCGTGTGCCGGATAACAATAACTTTATTTCTACATATCAAAGCATTGAATCAGACAGCCCTACTGAGTCATACACTTCCGACGATTTTTTTGGTTTGCTGGATAGTAATGAAGGCGGTGATATTACAGGCGGAGGGCAGTTGCTTGATGTTGGTATAGGCCGGCTTACTGCAGGCAGCGAACAAGATGCATGGGATATGGTGAATAAGATAAAAAACTATAAAAGACCAGTACCATCAACTAATTGCGTACAGATAAGTTCTAATAGCAGTTGGCGAAACATAATAACTTTTATTGCCGACGATCAGGATGGTAATGTACACTTGGCCAGTAGCGATGTATTGGCAGAAACCACACGGCAACGCCAACCTTCGTACAACTACGAAAAAATATATCTGGATGCTTATAAACAGCTTAATACTCCGGCAGGCGACCGATATCCGGATGTAAATACGGCTATATTAAACAGAATAAACTCTGGTTGCCTAATAATAAATTGGGTAGGCCACGGCGGCGAGACAAATTGGGCACACGAGCGCATATTTAACATGGCTGATATTATACCATTAGCCAATGGCGAGAAACTGCCTATGTTTATTACTGCCACATGCGATTTTAGCCGCTTTGATTTGCCTGCGCGCACCGCCGGAGAATGGTTAGTTGTAAATGGCAAAGGCGGCGCTATTGCATCTTTAACAACTGTAAGGTTGGTTTACTCATCTGGCAATGCAATACTTAACGATGCCGCTTTTGATTATATGTTTAATGAGTATGAGGGCCGTTACCCGCGATTGGGAGAAATAATAATGCTAACCAAAAACGCAACAGTTTCTCAGGGCTCAAACACCCGTAAATTTACATTGTTAGGCGATCCTGCCCTTACGCTGAACTACCCTCAACATAACGTGGTTACTACTTCGGTAAACAACAACACTATACTATCTGCCGACACCCTTAAGGCTTTAGAAGAGGTTACTATACGCGGCGAAATACGGGATGAAAACGGCAATAAACTTACCGGATTTAACGGCACTGTTTACCCTATGGTATACGATAAAATATCAACCCTTCAAACACTCAGGAATGATCCGGAGAGTGTTTTAACCACCTTCAAAATGTACAAAAACATTTTGTTTAAGGGAAAGGCAAGTGTTACCAATGGCGATTTTATATTTTCTTTCATTATACCTAAAGACATTGACTATCAGTTTGGTAAGGGGCGTATTAGTTACTATGCCGATAACGGAAATTATGTGGACGCCCATGGCTATACCAACGATGTTGTAATTGGTGGTTCTGCCGATTCGTTCAGGTTAGATAATGCTGGCCCGCTTATGAATATATACATGAACGATGAAAAGTTTGTATATGGAGGGACGACTAATCCCGACCCTATGTTGCTTATTAAACTTAGCGATGAGAGTGGAATAAATACTGTAGGCAATGGCATCGGCCACGACCTTACAGCCGTACTGGATGATAATACCCAAAATAAAGTAGTGCTAAACGAATACTACGAAAGTGCATTAGATAACTATAAAAAGGGCGAGGTTAAATACCCATATACTAAACTGGCCGAGGGGCGCCATACTCTTAAAGCTAAAGCCTGGGATATACAAAACAACTCTACCGAAGAATTTACAGAGTTTATAGTAGCCAGTAATGCAAAGCTGGCTCTAACACATGTATACAACTACCCCAACCCATTTACTACCCATACCGAGTTTATGTTTGAGCATAATCGTTGTTGCGATGATTTGAACATAAGCGTTCAGATTTTTACGGTAAGTGGCAAACTGGTTAAAAGTATTGTGCAACAAGTGCATAGCCAGGGTTACAGGGTAGATGATATTAACTGGGATGGGCTTGACGACTATGGCGATGCTATTGGTAAAGGGGTGTATGTATATAAACTAACCGTACGCGATGGAGAGGGCAATACAGCCCATAAATACGAAAAACTGGTTGTTTTGCGATAAAAAAGCCCGAATTGCTGTTTTTTGGGGGGGCGGAACCCTTTTACCGGATAATGCGTAATACAATCTGCCACTTCAATTTATCAAAAAAATATGTAGGTTTGGCCCCCACGTGAAGCGGTAAGTGTACAATAAAAATGAATTTTTGAGCCTTAGGTGTAAAATACAAGCCAGTTAAACTATAGCAACACTTTTACCATTAAATTAAATTCAATAATTTTCCAGCATGAATTATATGTTGCGTACTAAAAGTGTGCTTGCTGTACTAAGTGTATTTATCCTTTCTATACAAGGTGTAAATGCCCAAAGTGTAAATTACCGCGAGAGTGCCCGTTTAAATACTGTTACCACAGCCGTACCGTTTTTGCGTATTAACCCCGATGCCCGCGCTGGCGGTATGGGCGATGTTGGCTTAGCCACACCGGTTTATGGAAATGGCGATGGTTCGGATGATTACCAGAGCCCTGATTGTAACGCAGTTTACGTTAATCCTGCAAAATTAGCTTTTATCGATAGAGACTTTGGTGTGTCGGTTGGTTTTAGCCCTTGGCTTAAAGCCCTGGTTAATGATATATACCTGGCAAACCTTACCGGCTATTACAAGGTAAAGAAAATGCAAACTATTGCTGTTTCGCTTCGCTATTTCTCTCTGGGTAATATAACTTTTACAGATTATAACGGGCAGG
>JBJOOW010000401.1:0-5243 GCA_046051095.1 Bacteroidota bacterium
TAACATTTTTGATAATGGGAACAGTATTATGTTGGGCGGGGTAACCAATGCTGCTAATACAGCAAACGTATATATAGCATACCCCAACTATAACTCGCTAAAGGCGGCATTAGAGGTTAACGGACCTAACAGTTGGATTGGTTTTAAAGATAACAATGATATAAATGGCTATATACAGCAAAACGGCTCTGTGCTTAGAATTGCATCCTATGCCGGGGCTCTTCAACTTTTAAGCAGCGCAGCCGTAAGAATGACAATCAGCCCATCGGGACAGATTGGAGTTGGTACCGCAAGCCCTAATGCCGACTTTGAAGTGGGTACATCATCTGGCATGCGGGCAGCCGGTATTTTTAGCAATGCCAGCAATGCACCTTCTTTTTCTTCGGGCGATACCGGAACATTGAGCGTTTATAATAACTATAGCGGAAGCAACTATGCTTATGCGCTTACATCGCGCATTAGTTCAAATGCCGGATATGCCGCCTATTTTAACGCCAAATACTGTGGCTTACGAATTGATGTACTGGGAGGTAGCAGTCTTAACGGCTACGGTGGTTATTTTTCAGTATCCAACTCATCTACCACTAACTATGCCTGCACCGGTACTGCAAACGGTAGCTCTTCTACCAATTACGGCGTATATGGCACGGCCTCTGGCGGAACAAGCAACTATGGTGTATACTGCGCAGGCAATGGCATATATTCCGGTACCTGGTCCAGCACGTCGGACTTACGTCTTAAAAAGATATTAGCTACCTGAACGGTGGCTTAAGCACTGTAATGAAGTTAAAGCCGGCTTCGTACCAGTTTAAAACCGATGACCCGACTTTTAAAAGTATGAACCTGGCAACGGGGCTACACTATGGCCTGATAGCGCAGGAGCTGGAGCAGGTGGTGCCATCGGTTGTTAGCAACAACGTACATGTTGCGCCAGACGACCCGAAGAATAAAATAGAATATAAAGGTGTTAACTATACCGAGCTGATACCTATAATGATTAATGCTATACAGGAACAGCAAGGAGAGATTAGCGAACTGAAAGAGAAAATTAAAACGCTACAGTTGCAGCTTAACGCAGCAAAATAATAGATATAACAACCTTACATGCAAAGGCGATACTAAAGTATCGCCTTTGTTGTTTTAGGGTGGGTCTGGCGCATATTGTCTGGACCGGGATTTACGGGATTTTAGGATTGGCGGGATGAATACAGCGGGCCATATGTACAATGCCGAAGAGGGTTGAGCATACAATCAGCTATAAAATATCTGTTATATATTCGCAGCAGGGACCCGCCTCTATTTATTTATTGTAGCGGAGGGAGCGCTGGGACAGAAACAGTCGGCACCTACGGTGCGCGCTGTACGCGTTGCCTATTTACTACAAACAGACGACCGCTACGCGCTGTTTGGCTTCCATATAAGTAGGCTATAGCATTGTCAACTTTTATAAAAGCTGACAAACTTCAGATATCGACACATATAACTATATTGTATATAAAAAAATATGCGGTGTTAACATTGTTGACAGAGGGGTATTAACATTGAAATTTACAAGCGGCTAATAATCAGCAACTTATGTGGTAGGGGTGTTAACATGGGTTTAAAAACCGCAAAAAAACAGCCCGGCGTATATACGCCGGGGCTTGCTTCAGCAACCACTTTTATTATATAATTATTACCTTTCAACAACTATAAGCTGGCTGTATTTCCAATGTATAAAATGGCATATACAGTATTTTAATTGTTTTAAAAAAGCCTTTTATTGCAGTTTATTTTTGAGACAGATGAAAACACTAAACACACCTACAATTATACTATTGCTAGTATTGGTAACCACAACAGTAAATGCACAGTTAAAAATACCGGTTGATACAGCCACACATAAAGTATCGTATACCGAAATTGTGTATGTTGATTCTGTAAGCAAAAAAGATTTATTCAGTCGTTCGTTAGAGTGGATTGCTATTAATTATAAATCGGCCAACCAGGTTATTGAATTAAAAGATGAGCAAGCGGGTAAAATTATTGTAAAAGGCAACTTTAGCGTACCGGCACAACTGGGGCTTGTAGGTAACGATATTACAGCATGGCATATGCTTAACATTACGTGTAAAGATGGTAGATGTAGAATACAGCTTACAGGCTGGAGCTATAAATATTGCTGGAGTGGAGGTTTATATTCACAACCGGGTTGCAGAGAAGGTACATTTGAAGAAAAGATAAAAGACGTTACAGAAGGCGATATGTTCAAAAAAGCATGGATCCGCTTTTTTGAAGATGCAGATGTAAAAGCCCATGCACTTCTTGATTCTTATTCAGATTTTTTACAAAACCCAAGCCACAAACAAGAAGATTGGTAGTTGGTATAAATTATTCTTCAAATAAATGTCCGCTATAGGCCATACCTTTGGCTACGCTTATAAAGTTATCGCCGCTATCTAGTTTGCTGTTTGGGAACTTGCGCCGAAACATATCCTGTATGGCTTTAACCAACGATGTGCCACCAGTTAAAAAAAGCGTATCAACCGTATCGGGGTTAATGTGTTTATCGGCCAAAAATGTATCGAGGTACTTTTCAATTTTAGCTATGTCTTTTTTAATAATGCCGTTGTATTCGGGTAGTGTTACGTCTTCCTGTATATCTATACCTTGTTTGCTAAAAGCAAAGGTTGTGCGCTCGTTATCGGATAATGCAATTTTGGTTTCCTCTACCTTTTGAAACAACTGGTAACCCAGGTTGTGTTCTACCAGCGTCATAAGGCTTTTAATGCGGTGGCTGTGGTTGGTAGAAACATAAAAGCCACTTATCTCGCGGTGCATTTTCCAGCTATTAAAAAAGTTCATCTTCTCCCACGAGCATATATTGGTAAACAACGACATGGGCAGATCTAAAAACTTACCTGGCATACTCTGGTACTTTAACCCGCGACCAAAATGCGGCGTTACCTTTTCAAACATAAACGACGAGTCGAAACTATCGCCGCCAATGTAAATACCACCGGTGGCAAAAATATCTTTACGTCGGTCAGCACTTTTTTTGCTGTTGGGGTCCAGCTCAATAAAAGTAAAATCGGTAGTACCGCCACCTAAGTCGGCCACCAGTACCTTCTCTTTTTTGCTAATGCTTTTTTCGTACGCATACGCCGCAGCAATAGGCTCGTACTGAAAGCGCACATTGGTAAAGCCGGCAAGCTGTACGGCTTTAAGCAGGCGCTTTTGTGCCAGTGCATCTTTACCTTCATCGTCATCATCAAAAAATACCGGACGGCCAACAACGGCTTTGGTGCAGTTGTAACCAATACGGGCATCGGCTTTTTCTTTCAGCTCTTTCAGTATAAGCGCCACCAGTTCGGGTGCCGTCATTTTATGGCTATACACTTTGGTTTCGGTAAAGCTTTCGCGGGGCAGTATGCGCTTTACCGATTTCATAAAGCGGCCTTTCATGCCCTCTTCTATGTATTGCGTAACTGCATCTTTACCCACGGCATACTTAAGTGGTTCGCCGGGCTGTTGTGTGTTGCTAAAATACAGCAGCGAAGCAACCGTGATCGTATCTACCAGTATGTTTTGCTCTGTATCGAAAATAGAGATAGCAGAGTTTGAGGTACCGAAATCGATACCGTACAAATATTTTTCCATGTTGCCGGTTGCTTTAAAAAGGGGCGCGAATATAGTACAGAAACCCGACGGTAGCTATAAGCGGTTTTAAAATCAGCGTATATTACATATTATAGCAAGGGCAATGACAAACAAGATATACTTTAAAGGACTTAACGGGCTAAGGATAATTGCAGCGCTGCTTGTTTTTATTTCGCATGTAGAATATGTAAAAAAGCTACTGGGCTATAGCAACCTGTTTGACCTGAATGCATTTGCTGTAGCCGGTGCCGCTGGCGTAAACCTGTTTTTTTGTATCAGTGGTTTTTTAATTACCTATTTGTTGCTGATAGAGAAACGCGAGTTTAATGCTATTAGCCTGCCCGATTTTTATGTGCGGCGGATATTGCGCATCTGGCCCCTGTATTATTTTATAATGACAGTTACGCTGTTTGTGCTACCACAATTTATACACTACCCCGAGCTTAACCTGGATAAGCCCGTAACACCTACCGGAGTATTACTGTTTGTAGTTTTTAGCCCATACATAGCCAAGGCAATTTTTTCTATCAACTTTTTTGCAGCCGTATTATGGTCGATAGGGGTAGAAGAAACGTACTACCTGTTTTGGCCGGTGATTATTGGCAAGCTTAAAAATATTAAGCTAAGTACTTTTGTTATTACCCTGTTGGTGTTTTTGGGGGCCAAGGCTGTGCTTACCTACCTGCCATACAAAGTAGCCGACCCACACCTGGTATTTAAAAACCTATCGGCAATAATGGCGCACCTGCGGTTGGAGTGTATGATAATAGGTGGCGCATTTGCCTGGCTGCTTATAACGGGCAACCCTGTAATTAAATATGTGCAGAACACCGTTGTATTTATTGTATCGCTGGCCCTGCTGGCGTT
The DNA here is from genome assembly GCA_046051095.1 of Bacteroidota bacterium. Lineage (GTDB taxonomy): Bacteria > Bacteroidota > Bacteroidia > Chitinophagales > LD1 > Bog-950. The sequence goes on from JBJOOW010000401.1 coordinate 4,507, forward strand.
TTATTTTATACAGGGCTTTACGGTGTTTTATTTCCATATAAATCCAATAGTGCAATACCTTTTCGACCCGGTAATTTGCGCCGTTCTATACTCGGTGGTTATTGTAAATGTTATATCACGTAAAGCCGTATACACAGTAATGGAATCGAAAATTCCTTTCGAGCTGGGGCAGATATCGTACGGGTTTTATGTATACCATTCTATATGCATAGTAGTATCGTTAATGCTATTAGAAAAGCTTGGGCTGGCCAAACAGCAAACCTGGTTAATAACCGTGCTGGCGTTTGTACTTAATACTACAATTTCATACGTGTCGTACCACGGTTTTGAAAAACGCTTTTTAAAGCTGAAGAAGAAATTTACCCGCATAGTTACTGAGCGGGAAGCGTAGAGCTTATTACTCTTGCCTTTGTTTACGAATATAATTGCGCAATACACTAAAGCTGTATATTGGCACTATGCAATACATTACCGCCAGCCATTTGGTAGAAGATGGTAAACGACACTGGGGCCGTTTTTTAAAAACACCGGTAGCTAACCCGCTGGATGAATTTACCGGTATACAACGAATGTTTGAGAGCCTGCGTACCAAGCAATGGGCGGGTTTTACCCTGGTACATAAAGATTTGTATGCGGCCATGATAATGCAAGATGCCTGTTACATTAAAAGCAGCGAGATATATATGCGCGACCGGGCTACAGGTGTGCTGCATCAGCACGCCGGTATTGGTGGTGGA
>JBJOOW010000402.1:0-3525 GCA_046051095.1 Bacteroidota bacterium
CGCCCGAGCCGGTTGCCACCTGTGGTTGCGGCTTATACGGGCTTTGTCCGTGGAAATATTTAAAAAAGTCGTTGCCAAACAAGTCCTGAAACGGATCGTTATAGCCGGTAACACGCTCTGCCTTAAAGGTAGATTTTATGTGTACTACGCTTGGGGTAGAGGCCGTGGCGGCATAACGGAAATCGATAGGCTGTGCGGCGTTGCTGCGTTGCACCGCCGAAGCAAACTTAGCCGGCGTGTTTTCTATAATAGAAACCTGCTGGCGGTTAAGCCCCAGGTAGTTAAAAGTGGCTACAGCGGCAAAGGCGCTAACAAAGGCCACTAACGCGGTAAATCCTATTTTGCGCATATTCATATCTTTGAATTTTAATTTTAGGTTGTTTGAAAAACGATTGTGCCACAAAGTTATTTGCTGTATAATCCATTTTGCAAGCTAAAGTTACTACTATTAAAACGTTTTAACATCAATATTTAATGACCGTTAAATTCTATAAATATCAGGGCACGGGTAACGATTTTGTTATGATAGATAATCGTGCCTATGGTTTAACTAATCAACGCGAAACCATAGAAAAATTATGTAACCGCCGCTTTGGTATTGGTGCCGATGGACTTATATACCTGCAGCAGAAAGAGGGCTACGATTTTGAAATGGTATACTTTAACAGCGATGGTAACGAAAGTACCATGTGCGGTAACGGCGGCCGCTGCCTTATACAGTTTGCGCACGATTTGGGCCTGGTAGGCAGCACCTGTAAGTTTATGGCTATAGATGGTGAGCACGATGGCGAGATACTGCCCGACGGACGCGTGCAGCTTAAAATGAAAGATGTTGATACCATAGAAAACTACAACAGCGATTATGTGCTGAATACCGGCTCGCCGCACTATGTGCAGTTTGCCAACGGGGTAGATAATCTTAAACTGGTAACCGAGGCACAAAAAATACGCTACAATGACCGATTTGCTGCCGAAGGCATTAACGTAAACTTTGTAGAGAAGAAAAGCGCCGACGAAATATTTGTACGCACCTACGAGCGCGGGGTAGAAGATGAAACCCTTAGCTGTGGCACGGGTGTGGTGGCATCGGCAATTGCCTTTGCTGCTAAAAACGGTATGCTGTTAACGCGCATTGGCGTGCAGGCGCGCGGCGGCGAACTGGAGGTTAAATTTGAACCGGTGGGCCGTGGTTTTCATAACGTATATCTTATTGGCCCGGCCAAGCGTGTGTTTGAGGGCGAAATTGAATTTTAAACTATGCAGGCAGAGGGAGCGGAGTTACCAATTTTATATATCGATACCACCGAACAGTTACAGCAATGTGCGGCAGAACTGGCTACTGTTTCGGCTTTTGCGTTCGACCTTGAGTTTGACAAAAACAATTATGCCTACGGCTTTAATTTGTGCCTTATACAAATAGCAACGTACACTACGTGTTATATCATCGACCCTATGGTGGGTTTAGATGTTTCGCCGATATACCGCCTGTTAGAAGACCCTGCAATACTGAAAGTGGTACACAGCCCCGGCGAAGATTTGCGCCTGCTGCATTCGCTTAAATGCTATCCGCGTAATCTGTTCGATACACAAACAGTAATACGCCTGCTTAACCACGAAAAAATATCGCTGGCTGATACACTGGAGAATGTATTGGGTATTAAGGCCGATAAAAAAATGCAGCGTAGTAACTGGATGAAACGTCCGCTTACCGACGAGCAGATACAATATGCCGCCAACGATGTAGTGTATTTGTTACCTGTAAAAGATAAACTGGTAGCACAGGTAAATGAAAAAGGAATAGCCTCGTTTATAGAAGAAGAGTTTGGTTTTTTAGATACTACCATTTACGAAGAAGGCGACAAGAATAATTTTTTGAAAGAGAGCGAAACGGCCAGCATGAGCGATTACCACCAGCATGTGCTTAATGGCTTGCTAAAGGTACGCGATACGGCTGCCCGCCGCTTAAACAAGCCACCATCGTGGGTAATACCTAACGATACTATACGCGATGTGGTATATGGTAAGCAGTTTATACACTCGCTTATGAACTGGCAGGGGGTGCATCCGGCAGTTAAAAATGCCCGTTTTAAAACCGAGCTGCAAAAAACGTACGATGAGTTGACAGAACAGGCAAGCGGCTTATCTAAAAAATCTAAAAGTGTATTTTTTACTGCCGAACAGCGGGCAGAGCGCGCCCGTATGAAAGAGGAAACTGAAATAATACGCGAAGCAGTTTTTAAACCTCTTCAAAGCGAACTGGAGCAACAATACGGCCAACATGCCGCTAAATATATACTGGGCGATGGGGTAGTAGGCCGTATAATACGGAAAGAGATGCGCTTGGCCGATATTAAAGAAAACTACCGGCGCCAGTTAATTATTACAACTGCACAAAGCCTGGGGCTTGATTTAACTGCATATTTGTAACATGGTAATTTACTCGGATAAAGAGAGCTTACTGTTTAATGTAAAGTTTGGCCGGTACGAAGGTGTACTGACCGACCCTATAGCCCTGCGCGATGAAATAATACAGGGTGGTTACGATTTTGTGCGGGTTAAGCTGCTTAACCCCGGCGATGATTTGTTTGTTCGGTTAAATCGTATAGGGTTGCCTTATCATTTGCTCGATATTCATCGTTTATACGAGTTAGATGTAACTACCTATACCGTCCCCCCCTTAGAGTTGCCCGATATGCAGTTTATACCGGTTACTGCTGCTAACGCAACTACACTAAAGCAACTTATTACAGATACATATACCGAATGGCCAATGGGTTTTTTTCGCAACGAAATGCTGGAACAATATTTCCCGCTGCAATTACAGCTCGAGAACTTCGCTACTTATATCTCTTCTGGTTTTATTGAGTTAACAGGTAACCCCGGTAAACGCAGTTGGATACTTAAACTAAATGGAGATATAATAGGTTGTGCTGCTACTGAGTTTAGGGGCGATTATAGCTACACCCCCTACATTGGCCTGCTGCCACAATACCGTAAAAAACACTTGTTTACCAATATTGCCCGTTTTATACAGCTAACTATACAGCAGGCAGGTTGCCGCATTGCTGCTGGTTCGGCCAGGTTACACAACATGGCCAGTCAGTTTAACTTTGAGCGCGAAGGGCAAAAATATACCAGCCACGATTACGTGTTTATGATAGATGCGCGTAATAAATAGTACTTCTGTAAATGAAAAATCCCTGCATCTGTATTGTCACAGTGCAGGAATTTTTTCGGAATTATAATTAACAGCAGTTTATTGTTTTACAAAGCGTAGTTGTTGTTTGCTGGTTTGGTAGCCTACTTGCAGTATGTACGTACCGGTAGCCAGTTCAGCAATGTTAATCTTATTACTTTCTGCCTGTTGTAATATAAGTTTACCGGCCAGGTCGTATACCTGTAGCAGGTTGGCTATGTTACCCGGCAGGCCATCTACCGTTAATACATCGGTAGCAGGGTTAGGGTACACCTTAAGCGTAGCGGCAGCTATTTCATCTATACCGGTTGGTATAGTTATGGTTGCAG
>JBJOOW010000403.1:0-3898 GCA_046051095.1 Bacteroidota bacterium
CACCGGTAGCCGAAACAGTTGCCTTAAAACCAGTACGCAGCGCCGCCTTGGTTAAGCGGTTAAGGTCTTTTACACCTGCAGCAGTAAGCACCGCCTGTACATCGTTATGGTTGGTATTGGTTGTGTAGGTAATATAACCCTGGTAAGGGTTAGGGTCTACACATACGGTTTGGTTACCCAGGTCGTATGGCACTACCAGGTCGTCTTTTTTACAAGATGAAATAGAAAGAATAGCGGCAAACAAAATAGCCAGTACCGGCATTGCGTACGATTTTTTCATGTGGTGTTTATTTTTAGTTATAGTAAATGTAACCTATGGTTTTTTGTATTACAAATTTATGTTGTACCCAAAATTACAGTTTGGTTACCGTGGTGCAGCATACGCACTACACCGCCCTAAGGTTACACTACTAATAGCTTTTTAATCAGCCACATATAACTTACTTGACTATATTATCTCTACCTGCCGGGCCACTTTTTGCAGTATTTCAAACACAGTTTCGGCCATTACATTTTCGCTATCCAGCGTGGGGTTTATTTCGGTAAACTCCAACGCGCACACCCGTTCGTTTTGTACCAACTCCAATATTATATCGGCCGCTTCGCGTTCGTTAATGCCGCCTTTTACGGGCGTGCCGGTGCCCCGACTGATAGAAGGGTCCAGTGCATCCACATCAAAGCTGATGTATATTTTATCGCATAGCGAAAGGTGCTTCATCGCCTCGCGGCAAATTTTGGTTACGCCTATCTTCTTAATCTCGCTGGTGGTAAAGTTCTTTACTTTATTCTGCTTTAGCAGGTAGCCCTCCTGTTCTTCAAAATCGCGGAGGGTCATGTACAGCAGGTCGCGGTACTCAATTTTAGGCATTATACCACCTACGTTTTTAAGCCGCTCCCACAGTTCAATGGTCTCATAGTCAAGGTCGTTAACCTTGTTCTCTATATTATCCTCGGCCAGCGAAACCGCCAGCGGCATACCGTGCATATTGCCCGATGGGGTAGTATACGGCGAGTGCAAATCGGCGTGGGCATCTATCCATATCACACCAACCCGGCTTTCGGGGTAGGCCATACGTATACCGGCTATGGTGCCACCGGCATTGCTATGGTCGCCGGATAACAGCAGCGGAAACTTGCCATCTTTCAGCGAGTCGCGCACGGCAGCACCTACCCTTTCGTACATTTTAAGCACACTGCGCAGGCGCTTGGCGTAGCGGCTCTCTATCATACCATACAGGGCTGCATTATCGTCGGGTATGTTTATGCTACGGTGCGATTTAAAGAAATTGCTACGGTAGTCAAGCGCAGCTATCTTTACGGCTTCTACCCCCAGGCTGGCCCCACGGGTACCCGCGCCAACCTCGCTCTTAACTTCTATGAGCCTTATCTGTCTTCCCTTTTTCATAAATATCTGTTTTTCAATGGGCAACAATACCCAGCCCGCTTTTTTTGCGGGTAATTCAACTTACAGTAATGCTTAGCTAAGCCGGATCAGTATCCGAAAAAATTGTTTATAAATAAGTTGAACGAGTATTAACTCTTTCTATTTTAGATACTAAAATATCCTTTTTCGTTAATCAAACCAATCTCATGGCAGATAACAAAAAGTACATTCTGGCGCTCGACCAGGGTACTACCAGCTCAAGGTCCATTATCTTCGATGATGCCGGAAACATAGTGGCAATGGCCCAGAAAGAGTTTACCCAGATATTTCCTAAACCGGGCTGGGTAGAACACGACCCCGAAGAAATATGGAACTCGCAATTGTATACTGCCAAAGAGGCCCTGCGCAATGCCGGCATTACCGCCGGCCAGATTGCCAGCATTGGCATTACCAACCAGCGCGAAACTACCGTAGTATGGGATAAACGCACCGGTACACCTATACACAATGCTATTGTGTGGCAAGACCGCCGCACTGCCGAGATATGCGAAAGCCTTAAAAAGAAAGGCCACGAAAAATATGTGCGCGAAAACACCGGCCTGGTAATAGATGCCTATTTCAGCGGTAGCAAAATAAAATGGATACTGGATAACGTAAAAGGCGCCCGCAAAAAAGCCGAAGACGGCGATTTGCTGTTTGGTACTATAGACACCTGGCTGGTTTGGAAACTAACCGATGGTAGCCTGCACATTACCGACTATAGCAACGCCAGCCGCACCATGCTGTTTAACATTAAAACCCTTAAGTGGGATGCTAAACTGCTGGCGGCCTTAGATGTACCGGCTATGATGTTGCCTTACGTAACCGATAGCAGCCGCATATACGGCTTTACCCACCGCGGCGTGTTTGATGTAGAAATACCTATTGCCGGTATAGCCGGCGACCAGCAGGCTGCCCTGTTTGGCCAAACCTGCTTTAATGCCGGTATGGCTAAAAACACTTACGGCACCGGTTGCTTTATGTTGATGAACACCGGCAACAAACTGGTTAAAAGCAAGCACGGACTTATAACCACCATAGCCTGGGGTATGAACGGCAAAGTAGAGTACGCACTGGAGGGCAGCATATTTATTGCCGGTGCGGCCATACAATGGCTGCGCGACGGGCTAAAAGTAATAGACCATGCCGCCGATAGCGAGTACCAGGCCAACAGCGTACAAAGCAGCGAAGGCGTATATGTAGTACCTGCCTTTAGCGGACTTGGTGCACCCTATTGGGATATGGAAGCACGCGGCAGTGTGTTTGGCCTAACCCGTGGTACTACCAAAGGCCACCTTACACGTGCCACCCTCGAATCGATAGCGTACCAGACCCGCGATGTGCTTACTGCTATGCAGCAGGATAGCGGTATAAAACTTAAAAGCCTGCGCGTAGATGGCGGGGCCTGTGCCAACAACTTTCTTATGCAGTTTCAGAGCGATATACTGGGCACACCGGTAGACAGGCCCAAGGTTACCGAAACCACTGCGCTGGGAGCTGCTTACCTTGCCGGACTGGCTGTGGGCTACTATAAAAAGCCCAACATTGTTAAGCAATGGAAAATAGACCAGCAGTTTAAACCCGTAATGAAAGCCGCCGATAAAGAAAAACTATACGCCGGTTGGAAAAAAGCCGTAACCCTTACCATGGGTTGGGCTAAGGCAAAATAAAAACCCTCCCAAACCCTCCCTAAAGGGAGGACTTAAACAGCCAATACCGGTTACGGTGTTGGCTGTTTGCGTTTAAACATGTTAACCCACCCCCTGCTTAGCTGGCTCATTTACAGGCATTTCCATTTTTACAATGTTAACCCACCCCTCAAGTATATAAATTACAAATAATTCATATATTTAAATATAAACTTATTTGTATTCTTTTCCGTATCTTTGTATCGCAAATCGGGTAGCAGGTTTTATTGCTGCCAATACCACTGGCTTTCTGAAGCAACAGTTTTCACACACATCCTGTTTATTTTTTGGGCTGTTAACCAAATGGCACCGGCATACTGTACCCGCCGGCGGGGGCGGACAAGAAGCTTAGCTAATAAGCACTTAACGTCCATTCACCTTCGTTTCGCCAGCCAGAGACAAGCAGCCACCTCACCCTCTGCATTTATTCTCCTCTTACTTAATAACCCAACCTCATGACCGAAAACCTACTGCCCCCGCTAAAAAACTACAACCTTGGCCCTGCTGCCAGCCGCCGCTTTAAAGCCATACTAAACGGTACCGATAACGATGGCACCCTGCTTTTGTTTTTACAACCACACGAAAAAGAAACCCTGCGCACCATTACCGCCCACTGGCTGCAGGCGCTCGAACAAAAGCAAACCCTGCTGCACAATATTGTACACCAACTAACCGGGCAAACCACCAACCAGCAGGTAGAAGAAAACAACCGCCTTAAAATTTATAATGTAGTGCAACAACACATATTAAAGCACAAGGTAATGCCCACCTACCAGCAGGTGGCGCT
>JBJOOW010000404.1:0-2909 GCA_046051095.1 Bacteroidota bacterium
TTAGCTGTTTGGCTATATCTGTTACCCTTATTTAGTTATTGCGGCACCGGGCTGGTAGCCCGTTACCTGTTGTTAGCGTGTGCCCGAAAATAAAAATAGTTCGGTGCTTATAAACTTTTTATCCCTATAATTTCGCGTACGTCGCGCAGGGTTTGCGCTGCGCTTGCACGTGCCTTGCTGCCTCCATCGCCCAGTATTTCGTATACTTTGTTCTCGTCGGCGCTCAGTTCCTTTATTTTTTCGCGTATAGGCGTTAAAAAGGTAACCATGTCTTCTGCCAGTTGTTTTTTCATATCGCCATAGCGTATGCTGCAGGTGTTATATTTCTCATCGAAAAACTGAATGGTTTCGGGTGCCGATACCAGCGCCATCATATCAAACACGTTTTGTATTATCTGTGGTTTGGTCTGGTTGGGTTCGGTTGGGCCGCTGTCGGTAACCATGCGCATTACCTTTTTGCGGATAGCCTCCGGCTCGTCCTCTAAGTATATACAGGTACTTTCGGGTTTGCTTTTGCTCATTTTACCATCGCCATCCAGGCTGGGTATGTTCAGCAGCTTATCGCTAAAGGTAAATGCCTCCGGCTCGGGAAACAATTCTACATTATACAGGTTATTGAAACGGCGCACAAAATCGCGCATCATTTCTACGTGCTGTTGCTGGTCTTTACCAACGGGTACGCGGTTAGCTTTATGTATAATCACATCAACAGCCATCAGCACCGGGTAGGTTAGCAGGCCGGCATTTACGTTGTTGGGTTGCGAACGTACTTTCTCTTTAAATGTAGCTTCGCGCTCCAGTTCGCCCACGTAGGCCTGCATATTAAATATCAGGTATAGCTCGGGTATTTGTGGTACATCGCTTTGCAGGTACAGGGCGCATTTGTTGGGGTCCAGTCCGCAGGCCAGGTATATCAGCGCTATGTTTTTGCTTTTTTCGCGCAGGTCGGCAGCATTGGGGTGGGTGGTAAGCGAGTGATAGTCGGCCACAAAAAAGTAGCCGTTAAACATATCCTGCATTTTTACAAAATTAGCCACCGCACCAAAGTAGTTACCCAGGTGTTGCTTGCCCGTAGGCCGTACGCCGCTTACCGCAATTTGTTTCGACATGAAAGAATGATTCTGTTATTTTAGCGCGCCAAAATAATTAAAGCTATGGAATGCGTTAACTAAACGCGTTTTTAGTTTGAATGATTTTGATGAGAGAGATAAGGCCTGTGCCTGTTAAATATTTATTTTGTAAAACAATAAGCACCTATTGGTTGTATGAATATAGACGATAAACTGGTTGAACGCTTAGCAGAACTTAGCAAGCTGGAGTTTGATGTGCAAGGTAAAGAGGGCATTAAAAAAGACCTGCAGAAGATACTTAACCTGGTAGAAAAACTGGAAGAAGTAAATGTAGATGGTGTAGAGCCACTGATATATATGACAGACGAAAAGAACGTGTTGCGTAAAGATGTGATAGCCGATACTGTTACCAAAGAAGAGGCTTTGCAAAACGCCCCACAGCGCGACAGCGACTACTTTAAAGTACCTAAGGTGATTAAGAAATAACAGAAAACAACATGGCTTCGCCGGTAATTGAAATAAAGCACATAAAGAAGGAGTACGTAATGGGCTCGCAGGTAATTGCGGCGCTTAAAGATGTATCGCTTTCTATAAACAAAGGTGAGTACGTAGCACTGATGGGCCCTTCGGGTTCGGGTAAAAGTACGTTGATGAACATACTGGGTTGCCTTGATTCGCCCAGTGCCGGTTCGTATAAACTGAACAATACCGAAGTTGCGGAAATGACTGACGACCAGCTTGCGCTGGTACGTAATAAAGAGATTGGTTTTATTTTTCAGACCTTTAACCTGCTGCCCCGCTTAACAGCTTTGGAGAACGTGGCGTTACCCATGGTATATGCGGGTATGAGCAAGGCCGACCGCACCAAACGTGCGGAAGAGGTAATGGCTATGGTTGGTTTGAAAGACCGTATGACCCATAAGCCCAACGAGCTTTCGGGCGGGCAGCGCCAGCGTGTAGCTATTGCACGGGCGCTGGTTAATAACCCCAGTATCATTTTGGCCGATGAGCCTACCGGTAACCTCGATACTAAAACATCGTACGAGATTATGGCCATAATGGAAGATATAAGCCGCCATGGCAACACTGTAATTATAGTAACACACGAAGAAGATATAGCCCGCCATGCGCGCCGCATTATGCGCCTGCGCGATGGATTGATTGAAACCGACATAGCCAATACGCCTGTGATGGCCGGTGCACCAGCTTAATACTTTGCTATGAAAATTTATACCAAAACCGGCGACGTAGGAGAAACCTCATTATTTGGCGGCCGCCGTGTGCTTAAAAGCGAATTGCGCATAGATAGTTATGGCACGGTAGATGAATTGAACAGCTGGATAGGCCTACTACGCGATGTGCAGGCCGATGCTGCCACCCGCGATTTGCTGAAAGAAATACAGGACCGTTTATTTACCCTTGGCGCTACCCTGGCTGCCGACCCCGATAACCATAAACTGAAAACACCCGACCTGCACGAAAGTGATATTGAAGTGCTGGAGAAGGCTATAGATGCCATGGATGAGCAACTGGAGCCGCTGCGTAACTTTATATTGCCGGGCGGGCATGTGCATGTATCGTATTGCCACCTGGCGCGAACCGTTTGCCGCCGTGCAGAGCGCCTTTGTGTTGCCCTGCACCACAGCGCAGGTAGTGCCGGTGCTACCAACCAAGAAGAGCTGATAGCCATTAAATACTTAAACCGCCTTAGCGATTACCTGTTTACCCTGGGCCGCAAAATGGCTAAAGACCTGGGTGCCGAAGAAGTTAACTGGTTGCCGAGAAAGAAATAACAGTACCCTTATAAATATTATCAATTTATTTAATTTGATAATTGAA
>JBJOOW010000405.1:0-5284 GCA_046051095.1 Bacteroidota bacterium
GAGATAGGCGCAGGCACTACCATTGATGCCGGTGTAAGCAGCGACACCGTAATTGGTAAGGGTACCAAGCTTGACGACCAGGTGCACATAGGCCACGATGTAAAAATTGGCGAACACTGTATTATAGCCGCACAGGTAGGTATAGCGGGCAATACCCGTATAGGCAACCGCGTAACACTGTACGGTAAGGTGGCAGTAAACAAAAACATAACCATTGGCGACGATGCTATTGTAATGGCTACCAGCGCGGTGCCTAATAACTTAGAGGGCGGCAAAACCTACATAGGCTACCCGGCAGTAGAAGCCCGCACCTTTGCCAAACAGGTAGCGGTTATTAAAAAGCTGCCAGAGCTGTGGGAGAAGCTAAAAAATCTTTAGTGGAAAACCTGTTATTTAAAAACACCAAACAGCCGGTTTAATATCCAAATTTGGGTATACATTCGCGCGCATTCTAAACAATCCCTACCCTATGCGCAAAAAGATAAAATCTGCCCTCATCTCGGTTTTTTATAAGGATAAGCTGGACCTTATTGTAAAAGAGCTGGATAAGCTGGGCGTAAAAATTTACAGCACCGGCGGCACCCAAAGCTTTATAGAAGGCCTGGGCGTAAAAGTTACCGCTGTAGAAGACCTTACCTCTTACCCATCTATACTGGGTGGCCGTGTAAAAACCCTGCACCCTAAAGTGTTTGGTGGCATACTGGGCCGCCGCGATAACGCCAGCGACCAGAAAGAAATGGCACAGTACGAAATACCCGAAATAGACCTGGTAATAGTTGACCTGTACCCGTTTGAAGAAACCGTAAAAGCAGGCAAAGGCGAAGAAGATATTATTGAGAAGATAGACATAGGTGGTATATCGCTGATACGTGCAGCGGCTAAAAACTTTAACGATACCATCATCGTTTCTACCCGTAACGATTACGAATCGCTGCTGGCTTTACTGCAGGAGAAAAACGGCGAAAGCGATTTAGACGACCGCAAGCGTTTTGCTGCCAAAGCTTTCATGACCTCATCGCACTACGATACGCTTATATTCAACTACTTTAACCAGGAGTTTAACTACGAAGTATTTAAAAAGAGCGAGCTGAACGCCAAGGTGCTTCGCTATGGCGAAAACCCGCACCAGCGCGGCATTTTCTACGGTAACCTCGATGAGATTTTTGAGATACTAAACGGTAAAGAACTTAGCTACAACAACCTGGTAGATGTAGAAGCATCGGTAAACCTGGTAGCAGAATTTACTGAGCCTACCGTTGCTATCATTAAGCACACCAACAGCTGCGGACTGGCATCGCGCCCAACCATTGCCGAGGCTTATAAAGCAGCCTTTGCCTGCGATACTACTTCGGCGTTTGGTGGTGTAATAGCAGCCAACCGTGTTATAGATTTAGCTACTGCCAACGAGCTTAACTCGCTGTTTTTTGAAGTACTTACCGCACCGGGTTACGATGACGATGCACTGGCTGTACTAAAATCTAAAAAGAACCGCATACTTATTAAACAGAAGGCCAAGGCCGAGCAGACTGTTCAGTTTAAGAGTTTACTAAACGGCGTATTGGCGCAGGATGTAGATAACCGCGCCGAAGGAAAAGCCGAGTTTAAAGTGGTTACCACCAAAGCCCCTACCGATGCCGAGATAGACGACCTTACCTTTGCCGTAATAGCTGTTAAGCACCTTAAAAGCAACGGCATTGCACTGGTAAAAAACAAACAGCTTATTGGCAGCAACTGCGGACAAACCAGCCGTGTAGATGCGCTGCAAAATGCTATACGCAAGGCGAAGGAGTTTGGCTTTGACTTAACCGGTGCTGTAATGGCCAGCGATGCCTTTTTCCCTTTCCCCGATTGTGTACAGATATCGAACGAAGCCGGTATCACCGCTATCTCTCAACCCGGTGGTAGCATAAAAGATCAGGACAGTATTGACGCCGCCAACGCCAACAACCAGGCTATGGTAGTAACCGGTGTAAGGCACTTTAAGCATTAATAATTGCACCATATGTATTATACTACAGAAGGCTGCCCCTGCGGGGCAGCCTTCTGTGTTTTAAACCGGCCTCAATATTTTAATAATGTTAACCCACCCCAACCCTACCCTATTCATTATCAGTACTATACAAAAAACCAATGTTAACCCACCCTGCTTGCTTTTATATTAAATATAAATACAATTTGTATTGCTATAAAAAAGAGTGCCCGCTAATTGCGGGCGCTCTGATTTTATATCTCTTGTCTAATGTCTACTATCTCTAGTCTCGTATTCTATCTAACATCCACACGGTACTCTTTAGTAGCACCTACTTTACCTGCCGGGTAGTTCTGCCCCGTTACAAATGTAGATGAACCCGCCTCGAACGATACGCGGAAACGGATATGTGTAAACGGCCTTAACGTATCGGGTACAAAGTATGTAACTGCATATTCGTAGCGGTTTACGCGCGGGTCAAGCGTATCAAGCTTCTGAAAGAAAAGTGTATCGGGATAAGTAGCCGTATACGTATTGCTGCGGCTGGTATCTATATCGTATTTACCCAGTATCCAGTTAATAGGCCTATCGGTAGTAAACTTAAACTGCATAGGCACCGAGTCGCTGGGGAAATAGTACGTAATCGACGAATCGGGCAGCACTATCGATATCGGCTCCAGCGGTTCGCTGGCAGGGTCTTTCTTACAGCCGTTCATAAAAACTATACCGGTAGCTACCAGTGTCAGCGCAAAAAACAAAATTCCTTTCTTCATTATAATTATGTGGTTTGTGTTTGGTTTTAAGTCCCCTTTAGGGGATTTAGGGGTTGTATTTTTGTATCTAAGTCCCCTTTTGTTTCATCCCGATTCTTTCGGGAAGGGGATTTAGGGGTTGTATTTTGCCTTTCAAGTCCCCTTCGGGGATTTAGGGGCCGGTTCTAATTAAAAATATTTAATCATAAAATCGGTAACGGTTTGTGCCAGTTTACCATACGGCTGCCACAGTGGTGTTACCACGCTGCCGCTGTGCAGGGCTTTAAGCACCGCACGCTCGTTGCTAAACTCTTTAAAACCAAAGTAGCCAAAGCTTTTACCAATACCCGAGTTATTTACGCCACCAAACGGCAGGTTAGGCTGCGAAATATGCACCAGGTTATCGTTTATACAAGTTCCACCGGCGGTGGTGTTGTTTAACCAAAAATCCTGTTTGCTGCCCTTGGCAGAAAAGATATACAAGGCCAGTGGTTTCTCTTTACCGTTTATCAGGTTTACTACTTCGCTTTCGTTTTTGTAGCTGATAACCGGCAACAGCGGACCAAAAATTTCTTCCTCCATAATACGCGATGTAAGGTCTACATTGGTAAGTATGGTAGGTGCTATGTAGTTGTCGCTCTCATCCATCTGCCCGCCCAGCTCTATTTTGGCACCACGGCTAACGGCATCGTTCAGTATGCCTTTTATACGGTTAAAGTGGCGGTTGTTAATGATGTGGCTGATATCGTTGCTTTGCTGCGGATTTTCGCCAAACACCTTTTTAATGTTGGCGGCCAGCTTGCTTACAAACTCATCCTTTTTGCTTTCGTGTACCAGCACATAGTCGGGCGCTATACAGGTTTGGCCGCAGTTAATCAGCTTACCCCAGGTAATTTTTTTAACGGCAGCATCTATGTTAGCGGTCTCGTCCACTATCACCGGCGATTTACCACCCAGCTCAAGCGTTACCGAGGTTAAGTGCTCGGCAGCGGCACGCATTACTACCTTGCCCACAGCCGGCGAACCGGTAAAGTGTATATGGTCAAATTTAAGTTTCAGCAACTCGGTCGACATAGTATGGTCGCCCTCTATTACCGCTACTTCGTTTTCCGGAAACACCTTCGCCATCAGTTTTTTTACCAGAGCCGAGGTGGCCGGTGTAAACTCCGACGGCTTAATAATTACCGAGCAGCCTGCTGCAATAGCAGCCACCAGGTGCTGTGCCGGCATTTGGAAGGGGTAGTTCCACGGGGTAAGCAACAGCGCCATACCCTTAGGCTCGTACACAATTTTAGATGATGAACCGATGTAAACCAGCGGGGTATCTACCTCGTGCGGGGCCATCCAGTCGTCTATATTGGCAATAGCGTATTTGCACTCGGCTATCGAGTTATATATTTCGGCATAGGCCGTTTCTACCTTTGGTTTACGCAGGTCGGCATATACAGCGTTCTCAATTTCGGGGCGCATTTCGTTAATGGTAGCCATCAGCTTTTTAAGCTTGGCCTTGCGCTCTTTGGCCGTGGTGTTTTTCAGGTTCTGTCGGTTTTTAAACTGGGCATCGTAAATGCGCAGTATCTCCTCCAGCTTGGTGTTAGGGCTAATGGGAATATTTTTGGGTGCGGCAGCGGCTACGGTTGCTGTTTCCATGTTACCTTATTTAATGAGCTTTAAAAATAGAAATAAATTCCGGCATACAGAATGACGCCCCAAACCACCAAAAATTGCAGGCAAAGGGGGACTGTTTTGGCTGTTAGCTCTCCTCCTTCGCCGCAGCACGGCGGTATTTTAAGGAGGAGGTGGTCTCGCAACGCGAGACGAGGTGGTGTTTGTCCTCCGCTTCTTTTATCCCGATTTATCGGGAGGCGGAGAGCCTGTCACGAGCGTAGCCTCGGGATGGTTTCGCTTCAGCGAAAGTGGAGGTGGACGGCCGTTCTGTATTTCACCCGCGTGGTTTAGGCAATAAATATGTACCGCCCCAACGGGGCTTAACTACACTATTAACCATTACCCCGGGTTAAAACCCGGGGCTACCATATGTTTCGTTCCTCCGGAACTAAGATGTTGCGATTATAGCTGGTGTAGGTTTTGATGCTCACCTTTGTACACAAACAGCCCCCCCGCGCCGCAGGCGCGGCATATAAAACAGCGTGTCATGGCGAGGCGGTTTTACTCCCCGCCTATTTTAGGCGGGGTGACCGCTCAAGGCGGTCGGGGCGGTAAAAATATACAAGCCTGAATCCGTGGCCATCTTCCGTTGTGTGATTATGCTAAGGCGCGTGTGGATGCTTAAGCCAGTGGGAGCGCTTAAGCAAAAGCTGAGGGGAGGGTAACACGCTTAAGCACGAGCAGAAACTTGAGGCAGTTGGTCAGTTATTTAATTTAGAATCTATGAAATCTAGTATTTTTTCAAGATTATTAAGAGTGGCTTGTTTGAATTTGAAATCCTTTCTGTTAATTAAACTTTCTTGTATCGTTCGATTAAAATGTGTCTTATTAAGTTCACTAGAAGTTGGATAACATGTTTGTTGGAAGCTTATAGCCTCATTCTGATCAAAAAGTG
>JBJOOW010000406.1:0-3241 GCA_046051095.1 Bacteroidota bacterium
TTACCCCAATCTTTATTTATAGATGACAGTACTACCGAGTAATCTATCTCGTGGCTTTTAATAAACGGAATGGTAGTAGTAGGAGCCTTCTCGGTAATCATATAATGCACCTTCTGGTTATCATCTACCACTTTGGTAATCTTATCACTGCTGTATTTGTAAATTTCACCTGCAGGTACTTCCTCTTTGGTTACAACACCTTTATTAAAATACAAAGTTGTACCTACTATTATACCTAAGCCAACCTGACCTATTATCTTAAAAGTTCCGGCTAATCCCTTTTTATCTTTCTTAAATACTTTAATGTAGTCATCGGCAAAACCAATTAAACCGAGCCACACGGTAGCAATAAGCATTAAGATAATATATACATTATCCAGACGCGCAAACAACAGGGTAGGTATAAGTATAGAACCCAGTATAATAAGGCCACCCATGGTAGGCGTTCCTTTTTTGGTATTCTCACCAGCCAAACCCAGTTCGCGTATTGTTTCGCCAATTTGTTTTTGGCGTAACACCGCAATCAACTTTCCACCATACAACATCGATATGATAAGCGATAGCAATACAGCTGCCGCTGCACGGAAAGAGATGAAGTTGAACAAACCCGCTCCGGGAAAGTCGAACTGCGCATCGAGGAATTTGAAAAGATAGTAGAGCATAGCCCTTATTTTTATAATTAATAGTAAACTACATGTAAACTATTTCACCATTCATTCTATGTTCTTGGTTCTACTACAATTGAACCACTGCTTCGCGGAATTTCTTACCACGATCTTCATAGTTCTCAAACAAATCGAACGAAGCACAGGCAGGTGAAAGCAACACGCAATCGCCGGGGCTACCCAGTTGGTATGCCATACGTACAGCATCATTCATGTTGGTTACGTTTACCATTATATCTACTACTTTACCAAAGGCAGAGTGTAGCTTGGTGTTATCTACACCCAGGCATATCATACCTTTTACTTTCTTTTTCACCAATTGCTCCATAATAGTATAGTCGTTACCCTTGTCTATACCACCGGCAATCCAGATAACCGGCTTGGTCATGCTCTCTAATGCATACCAGCTGCTGTTAACGTTGGTAGCTTTGCTATCGTTAATAAACTCGATGTTGCGGACTTTAGCCACGCTCTCCATGCGGTGTTCTAAAGATTTCATATCCGCTAAACTTTCGCGAATCTGCTCCTTCCGCAGTCCGTAAACATTGGCTACTATCCCAGCTGCCAATGAATTGTAAACGTTGTGACGTCCACTTAGTCCTAGTTCCTGAATGCTCATAATGAATTGGTTTTTGTTATGGTTAATGATGATGTTGTCGTCTTTTACAAATCCGCCTTCTGCAAATTCTTTATCCCATGCAAAAGGTATTTTTTGGGCTTTAGTAGGGTACCGGTCAAGGTTTGCTACTGTTATTTCATCGTCGGCGCAGTAAATAAAATAGTCGCCTACGTTCTGGTTCTTCGTTATCTTATACTTCGCTTCTACATAGTTTTGCAGCTCGTAGTTGTACCGGTCCAGGTGGTCGGGTGTTATGTTGGTTAACACAGCCACATGCGGACGGAACTTCTCTATATCATCCAGCTGAAAACTCGAAATCTCCAACACATAGTATTCGTAGTTTTCGGTAGCTACCTGGTAAGCAAAACTTTTACCTATGTTACCACCCAACCCTACATTTAAACCACCGGCTTTTAGTATGTGGTATGTAAGTGCGGTGGTAGTTGTTTTACCATTGGCACCGGTTATACCTACAATTTTTGCATCGGTATACCAGCTAGCAAACTCTATCTCGCTTACAATACGCACACCCTGCTTGCGCAGTTTTTTTATCATCTCGGCTTTCTCTGGTATACCCGGGCTTTTCATTACCAGGTCGGCGTTCAACACGTTCTCTTCTGTGTGGCCGCCTTCTTCAAATTCTATTTTCCAGTCGCCTAATAATTTTTTGTATTGGTCTTTTATCTTGCCACCATCGCTCAAAAACACTTCGTAGCCTTGCTTAACGCCAAGCACAGCAGTACCAAAACCGCTTTCTCCGCCACCAAGAACTACTAATCGTTGTTTATCAGACATGAGATATAAGACTTGAGATTATAGACTACCTGTTACTGTTTTTTAATGTTTCAATAAATCCGTATGTCATTTTCTGCAACTCATCCAGTTCTCTTAAAATAGGCTCAATACTTTCTTCCGACACCAACTGCAACTCTTTTGCAATAATTAATTGCGTAACAACTTCAAACGAAGAACCAATTGATATACCCAGAAAATGAATAAACTCACCGTTAGTATTTCGCCCTGCACCTTCTGCAATATTCGAAGCAACAGAAACTACAGCCCTACGTACCTGCGATGTAAGACCATATCTCTCATCAACAGGAAACACACTGGTAACCTTATATACGTCTACCGTTACATTGATGGAACGTTGCCATATTTTTAGTTCTCTGTAATTATGCATTTCTGTTATTCTATTTCTCTAAAATCTCATATCTTAAATCTCACGTCTACTATCTCAACTCTATGCTTATCGACATTCCTTTTACTAACTGAGCACCTGCCGCTACGCTCTGATTAACCACGGTACCATGTCCGGTTACGTTTACACGCATTCCCATCGACTCTAACAAATACAATGCGTCGCGTAAACCCATACCGGTTACATCGGGCACCATGCCGGTTTCTACTTCATCTTCCTGCAATGCAACACGGCTACCTGTAGCGTTTGCTGTTGCCCATTCTGTATTCACACCTTCTACCTTAATACCCAAAAAGCGATAAATAGTAGCCAGGTCGGCAGCACTTGCTTTAGGCATAACCGGTAGTTTATTTTCTGCCACTTCGCGGTTTATTGCCTTGTGCATATCCAGCGATAGCGAGTAAACCTTATCGGCCACCTCTTTAAAAATGGCGCCTGCCACTACGTTACCATAGTAACCGTTCTGCGATGGTGAGTTGATTACCACTATCATACTATACTCCGGTGCCTCTGCAGGAAAGTACCCGCAAAAACTTGCCTGATAAACTTTACGTCCGCCGTTTTTATAACCGCTTTTACCCTGCGCTATTACTGCTGTACCGGTTTTACCGGCTACGTGCAGGTAATCGGTTTTAAGGTTGGTGGCGGTACCGTTTTCTACTACTCCACGCAGTATATCCTGTAGCTGGCGTATAGTTTTATCGCTGCATATTTTCTCGTTCAGCACCGTGGTAGTAGTCGAATCAACCGTGCGGT